>CAVJMM010000006.1:0-54814 GCA_963650865.1 Eubacterium sp. AM49-13BH
CTTCATCATATCATTGAAGTTTAAAGAACTATTTTTTATTTTCAGTCGCTATTTTATTATTGAAAATATTATCTTCTTCATTTAATAATTTATAATTTTTAAAGCTTTTGAATCCATTTTTTATAAAAAACCGCGAAATTGATGATTGTGAAAAGCACCCATCTTCCGCAATTTCTTCAACAGTCATCTGACTTATCTCATTACGATTTTCATATAAATATTTTCCAATTTCAAAATCCAAGGAATCTGTTTCCTCATTATTTAATAATTCCATCAACCCCCATGGATTTGGTATAACATTTTGTTTCATATCATTAATCCTCTAATAAATCATGATTTTTAAATTCATTGCCATATACCGAAAAAAGTTTTAACCTCATTTGTTTCTGTAT
Source organism: Eubacterium sp. AM49-13BH (assembly GCA_963650865.1). Classification (GTDB taxonomy): domain Bacteria; phylum Bacillota_I; class Bacilli_A; order Erysipelotrichales; family Erysipelotrichaceae; genus Bulleidia. The sequence continues at coordinate 393 of CAVJMM010000006.1, forward strand.
TAAAGATTCATTGCGTAAATCTCTATATATCTCTCTTTCAATTCGTCTAACTATATATGATATTCTTTTAGAGACTTCCCTATTATCATCTTGTGAAGTAACACTCAGAATTCCAATAACATTAAAGCCAAGCAATGAAAAATAACGATATAAATAGCGAAGAGACTCATCTATTCCAGATTTATATGTTGATAAAATGATTATACAGTATTTCCCAATAAACGGCATAGTATGTGTCATAAATGAAAGTCTATCAAGTAGATTTTCTAACAACTTTCATCTAAAAAGTCATTCATGCAATCTAAAATCGAGAAATTGTTAACTCCCTTCCATTCTCTATTGTTAAGATGGAAAAAATTTTATATATTTCTATCTGGATATGTTAATCGTCCATTTTCAAAATTAAACTTTTCTATCCATTCTTCATAATTTTCTTCACAGAATTTCTGAAAATCATTTTTATTAGAAACACGATGAACATTTACATTTTTGATAGTTTTTAATTCTTGTTCATTTAAATCGTAAAATTCTTCTATCGATTTAAAACAATCAAAAATCCCTACAACATCCTCAATATTTTCGATTCGTTTCATACCATCTATAATCTGATAGATAGCTTTTGTTTCAATATCCCATTCTTCTTGATCTTTTGTAATGATTAAAATATCAAAATCATAGTATGTGTTTAATAATGTAATTCTCTGACCTTTAATACGTTTTACTACCTTCAATGAAATTTTTTTAACCTCATTGTATGGAATAGTAGTAAGAAGATTACGATAGTCTTTTGTTTGCATTTTGTAATAATTACTTATTACAAGTTCATTCTTTCGGAAATCTATCAGTCTAGGAAATGGGTAATCATCAAAGTAGTCACTTTTATCAATCACATTTCCATCTATAGCGATAGCAGCTACAATTTTTTTCACACTTCTTTTTCTCCCTTCATTGAAATTAGTATTAAATTTGTATGCTTTTCTAAAAACAATTAATTATGTCATTATAATCACCCTCTTTTTTGATTTTTCCATCTTCAACAAAAAGAACTTTATCTACATTTTGAATGTTTTATGTAAGATAAATATTAATTTGATTATCTTTCTACACTGCTAATGATATAGCAAGCGCTTTCATTCGTCCATTTCAGAAAATGAATGAAATAGATTTTCCTAATACTAAACTTATTTATCTTAGATTTATATAATTGATTGCTAATCAAAAAAATGATTGGAAATATATCATTAAATGAGCAGAAGGGATTTATATTGCTTACTTTTAACTGATTACACTAGAACCACAAATAAGACCAAGTTTAGAAGCTACTTTAGTAACACTCGGCCTTCTTTCTTTATTTCAACAATCAATTTACACAGCATGTGTAATTACTAACAAGATTAATGATAACCTCTGTCTACTTCCACAACAGAATCTACTTTTCTAATATTTGCGATAATTGTATTTAAGTGATCAATATCACGAACTCGAATCGTTAGATGTAATGTGGAAATCAATAATTCATGATTCACATCCGCATTCAATTTATCAATCGGTGCTTTAAATTGTGAAATCACAGTCAATACATCAGTCACTAAGAATTGTCTATCACGAGCAGTAATGACAACTTCTGTTTCATACGTTCTATCTTTATCACCTGCATCCCACATGACATCAATCAAACGTGCTTTGGTAGATGCGATATTAGGGCAAACGGTACGATGAACTTTGACACCTTCTCCTTTTGTGATAAAGCCCTTAATATCATCACCATATACTGGTAAACAGCATTGCGCAATGCTCATCTTCATCGAATCAATTCCAGGAACAATGATTCCTGTTTTTGTATTGGAATGTCTTGTAGTATCTCTATTTGTAATACGAGAAATAGCTTGTTCTTCGAAATTTGTAACACGTGCTTTTTGGCGTGTTAACTTCTCTGTAACGATTGTAGGATTGATGGACTTCACTGCAATCCCATACATAAAGTCAATATAATTTCCAACTTGAAAATCATGATAGATTGTTTCAAGTTTCTTCTTATCCATAAATTCTTTTGGATCAAAACCACGTCTTGATAATTCTTCTCTCAATAGTTTTTCACCTTGATCAATCATCTCAGAACGTTTTTCTGTTTCTTTCTTTTGTAAGAAATTACGAATCTTATTTCTTGCTTGATTTGTTTTTACAAATTGTAGCCAGTCTTCACTTGGTTCTGTTCCTTTTCTTGTTTTGATTTCAATAACATCACCTGTATTAAGTTCTGTATTTAAAGGAACCATCACACCATTTACAACTGCACCAACACATGTATGACCTACATCTGTATGGACACGATAGGCAAAATCGATTGGTGTAGCACCACTTGGTAAGTCAATAACTCTTCCCATAGGTGTCATAACATAAACATTTGCTTCAAAAACATCATGTTGTAAAGTTGCCATATATTCAGAAGCAGATTCATTATCACTTTCTTCCTCAGAATATAACGCAAAGTTTTTAAACCAGCCAAGCTTTTCTTCAATTTCTTTTTGTTCTGTTTTGGAATTATAGTTTGTACCTTCTTTATATCTCCAGTGTGCCGCAACACCATTTTCAGCAATACGATCCATCTCTTCTGTACGAATCTGTACTTCAAAAATCTTTCCATCATCACCAATAATTGTTGTATGCAAAGATTGATACATATTTGGTTTTGGCATCGCAATATAATCTTTTAATCGACCTGGAATTGGTTTATATTTAGCATGAATATAACCTAATATTTCATAACAATTCAATTCTGATTGTGTTACGATACGAATGGCAAGTAAATCTAATATCTGGTCAAAACGTTTATGTTTTTTAACCATTTTGTTATAAATGGAATATAAATGTTTACTTCTACCAAAGATTCTAAATTGTAAATGATTCTCTTCTAACATCGCAGTAATATCTGTAATCATATGAGACACTGCAGCATCTCTTTCTGCTTTTTTTGTTTCAACAAGATGTGCAATATGATGATATTCTTCACGATTCAAATAATAGAAACAAAGATCTTCTAGTTCATTTTTAATGGCACTAATACCTAAACGATGTGCAATCGGTGCATATACATCTAACGTTTCTGCTGCAATTCGTTTTTGAGAAGCTTCTGGTTGATATTCCAATGTTCTCATATTATGCAAACGATCACAGAGTTTTACTAAAATAACACGAATATCTTTTGCCATCGCAATAAAGATCTTTCTGTGATTGGCAGCTTGATATTCTGGATCATCTTTTCCTTTAAAACGTAACGTACCAATTTTCGTAACTGCTTCTACAATATCTGCAATTTCATCATCGAATTCTGCAGCCAATTCATCTCTCGATAAACCACAATCTTCTATGACATCATGTAAAAAGCCAGCAGCTACTGTTTTAGGTCCACATTTTAATGTCGCTAAGATATATGCAACATTAATCAAATGAATCAGATAAGGTTCTCCAGAACGACGAAATTGCCCTGCATGTTTTTCACTTGCAAAGTTAGCAGCATGTTCAACAATTTTTAAACTGTCTTCGTTATTGATGTATGTTCGCACTTCTTGTAATACATCATCAATCCCGATATCTTTGTTTTTCTCTTTCATGTTCCCTCCCCTATCTGACAAAAAACCGAAGATCAAATCTTCGATTTTTTCTTTCATTTACGCATCAAAAAATCAATTGTCGCTAAGATTCAAAATGCTATAAACATCATAATCTTTTAAACAACCACGACCATCCATACCATTTCCGTATAATTCAATGATAAATGCACAACCAACAACTTCACCACCAAGTTTTTCAACCATGTGAGCACTCGCTAATGCTGTTCCACCAGTCGCTAATAAATCATCAACGATTAATACTTTATCCCCTGGTTGAACTGCATCCTTATGCATGCTGACTTCATTGGAACCATATTCCAAATCGTACTTTTCACTAACAGTTTCACGAGGTAATTTTCCTGGTTTACGTACTGGAATAAATCCAAGTCCTAATTGTGTGGCAACAGGACATCCAAACCAAAAACCTCTCGCTTCTGGTCCTGCAATTTTTGTTGCACCAACTTTTTTTGCATAATCACATAAAAGTTCAGTTGTGTACTGATATGCTTCTGGATTAGTCAAGATAGGTGTAACATCTCTAAACAAAATACCTTCTTTGGGAAATCCTGGAATAGAAGCAACATAATCTTCTAAATTTAATGCCATATTTCTTTCCTCCATTAAAAAATATAATGATATTATATCTCACTGTAGAATTTCTTCCACTACCAACTGCAAAGAAATTTTACCTTTATAACGATTTATTTGTAATTTTCCAACAAAACCATATGGTTTTTCAGGAATTTTAAGTGCTTTTCTTTTATATACAATTGCATTTAATTCCATTGAATTTGTTTGTAATTCATATCGAATTGATTTTGGTGTTTCTTTACAAGAAAGAATATACATATCTTGAATCACAAATAATGGTTCTACCATATTTCTAGGATATGGAGATAATCGAGATAGATCTGCCACTGAATCAAATGTAATATCTTTTGTTTGAATCCGAATTGCTTTTTTCTTGATTTGTGGAATTTCTAAATGTAATTGATTGATTTTTTCTTTTACATGTTCCACAAAACAATCATAATCTTCTTCTTTTACCGATATCCCTACTGCTTGTTCATGACCACCATATGAATACAATTCTTGAAAACTAGAGAAGAATTCAAACATATTGAATCCAGGTACACTTCTTCCACTGCCTTTCATCAAACCTTCTTTTCTTGCCATAACAACACATGGTTTATGATACGTATTTGAAAGTCTACCAGCAACTAAACCACAAATACCTTCATGAAAGGAGTCATGCGATAAAATTTGAATTTGATCTTCATTCAACATTGTTTCAGCGATATGATTTTCTTCATCCGATAACTTTTTTCTTTTTTCGTTCACTGCATTTAATTGTGTTGCGTAAAAAGATATCATCCTATCATCATTACTTAACAAATAAGGAACCAATGTATTTACATTTGAACTATCATCAATTCTACCTATTGCGTTCAATTTTGGAACGATAGAAAACGAAATTGCAGTTTCATCAATCGTTGCGCCAGGATAAAGTAAAGCACTTAACGATTTCACTCGATTTTGTTTGATGATAGATAATCCCTTTTTGATGATCTTTCTTGTTTCTTTCCACGCGGGCATGACATCTCCAATGAGCGCTACTGCACATAAGGCAATAAGCGCATCATATTGACTCCCTGTACCAATTAAATTACGGCTAATTTCTAAGGCAACACCAGCTCCAGACAGATATGCATATTCACTTTCCATATAGTTAGGATGAACTACAATATCAGCCTCTATTTCTTCTTCAATTTGGTGATGATCCGTTACGATGACATACATCCCTAATTCTTTTGCACGTTTTAAAGCATCGTGAGCTTTGACACCATTATCCACTGTTATAATGATGGAATATCCTTTTTGATAAGCTAATTCAACTGTTCTAAAAGATAATCCATATCCTTCTTTAAAGCGATTTGGAATATAATAACCATTCTCAATTCCAAATAAATCTAACGTTCTTTTCATGATTGCGGTAGAACAGATTCCATCCGCATCATAATCACCACCAACAAATACTTTTTCAGAGTTCTCTTTTGCGAGCTTTAAACGTGCACATGCTTGTAAAACACAATCTGCATGTGAAGTAGATAAATGATCATCACCTCTTAATAGATCATAAATCTCTGCATCATCTAAAGAACTTGCCGCAATCAATTTCGCACTGAGTTTTCCAACATTCCATTTTTCTACAATACTCGTTTCATCAATATCAATGATCTCATGCATCATGGAATGCTAACTCCTTAAATACGTCGCCTCTTTCCTCAAAATTCTTAAAATGATCATAGCTACTCGCTGCAGGAGAAAGAAGAATCGTATAGTCTTTTCGACATATTTTTTTCGCAAGTTCCATTGCTTGTTTTAGATCTTCTACTTCATACAAGTGTTCTCTTAATAAATTCTTTTCTTTCATTTCTTCATAAATTCTATGACCGGTAGCGTACATAAAAATTACTTGAACATCATTTCTTTCATGTAAGTATCTTTCTAAATCTTGATAGTCGATTCCTCTATCCATGCCACCAACAAGAACAACGTCGACTTTATCAATGGATTGTAATGCTTGTATACAAGCTTGACCAATTGTAGAAATAGAATCATTCACATAATGAATGCTATCCTTACATCCTAAATATTCTAAACGATGATGTAATGGATGAAATTTTCTACATGCATCTAAAACTTGTTGTTCATCAATTCCTAACGCATCCGCAATATACCAAGCAACTGCTAGATTTTGATAGTTATGTTCTCCTTTCAATGAACAATCATGAATCGATAATGTTTTATTTGGAATCGTGATATCTGTACCATGCGCATAAATATCTTTTCCAATCAAAACTGGTTTTACAGGTGCTTGATCTAAATACCCATATGCATCTAACATTTCATGCATGATCGCAATATCACCTTCTTGCATATATTTGATGTTATTAAATTTTGCATCACCATATTTTATGAAAGAACCATAATGATCTAAATGTTCTTCAAATAGATTTAAATAAACACCAATATGAGGAGAAGTTTGACAATATTCCAATTGATGACAAGATATTTCAAAAGCAGCATACGCTCCATTTTCCATCTCATCAATTGCATCAAAACAAGCAACTCCAATATTCCCTACCAATACTGTTTTATATTTTTCACTGAGTAACGCATGTACCAAAGAGGTTGTTGTAGATTTTCCTTTTGTACCGGTGATACCAATGGTTTGATTTCGATAATGTTTTAAAAATAGTTGTGCTTCCCCAGATATATTTTCACTAGATTGATTATCTTTTAAGACGATACCTGGCGCTTTCATTACAAGATCATACTTTGAAAAATCACAATCTTTATCATTGATACAAATTGTATGAACAGTAGAATCTTTCGCAATCTCTAATCCTTTTCCACCATCCGCAATCGTCAGTTCCATTTCAGGAAACAATTTACGAATAAAGGCATACGTAGATTTTCCTTCGATTCCATATCCCCAAATACAAATCTTTTTTCCTTCAAATTCTTTTTTCCAACTTTCGTACATTAGAATTCACGCAGCTTTCTTTTTACTAATTCTTTATATTGCTCTGGAAGATGATTTTCTTCATTAAAAGATAACATATCTACACTCTTATCTTGATAAACTTCATAATACTTTGTTGTTTTGTAATATGCATATAACAAAGGTAATGGCTTTTGATTCTTTTCATGATGACGAATAGACATACATACCGCAATATTCACTTCATCTCTTGTACCAACACATTCAAATGGTTTGTCATCTAAAATTCCAGTTAATTGTTCAAATAATTCTTTCATTGATTTATCATTCAACATATCTGTACCAAAGATATCAATGATCTTATCATCTTCTAAATATGCACTTAAAATACAACATACAAACAAACATTTCGCACAATGCCCACACCACTCACCTGTTTTTGAACCTACATTACAACTTCTAAAGACGCTTAAATAATCATCTAATCTTGAAAACAATCCTGCAATTTGCAATTCAGATAGTGGTCTTAACAATGAAAAATATTGAATTTCATCTGTTAAATATCTCTTACAATATTCTTGGAAATCTTTTTCAAATTCAAATGTTTTTGAATATTGATGATTCACACTACTTCCTTTGATTGTAGATTCATTCGCACTCGCTTCATTGGATAAAGTAATATACTTTCTTTCATAGATTAATGCTGTAAGATAGGAGGCAAATGCTGCCATCGCACTAAAAGGTGTATGGCCATTTAAATATCCTTGTTTGTTTAGTTCTAACATTCTAGGATCTAATGTTCGTCGATTAATGATCAAATCTTTTCCTTCTGTATATCCTGCAGCGTGTGCAGAATTAACTGCAGATATTACAGGATTAATGATGAATGCACAGTTTTCATTTTTATATGGTGATAAAAGATCTAATGAAACAAAACTATCTTTTCCTCCACCAACAGGAATCAAGTTACCTTTTACTTGTGCTGTATAATCATCACCTTCAATTTCTTTACCACATGAGGAAAGTTCCATAAAACCATTGGGATCTAATGGAATATGATTGATATAGAAAAATTCTCCTAATCCATGAAAATACAATTTTTTCCACCACGCAATCTGATACGCATCTAAATGCGCACATTCAACGATTACATTCTTAGGACAAGCAATCTTCCAATAAGAAATCAGCTCTACCATTCCTAAAGAAAACGCAGCTTGTTTGACAAGTTTTGTATGAATATGATTAGGAATATCTTTTGGTTTTGGTATTGTCATTGTAGGCTCAAATACAGATAAACCTTTTGTTTCAAAATGATATGTAAAACGATAAGAATCGTCTAAATCTTCTATATCAAAATCATGAAAATAAAATTCTGAATATTTTTGTCTTAATTCTTCATAGTTCATGTTACTTCTCCAATATTTCAATCACTTGTGCTAAATCATCTTTCTGAAATTCAATTGCTTGTTTCATTTCTTCGTCAGGATGAATCGTATCTTCAACGAAACAAGAATGCATTCTTGCATTCCTTGCAGCTAAGATACCCATCTTAGAATCTTCTAACACAAGACAATTTTCAGGTTCTACGCCTATTTCTTTTGCGCCCTTTAAAAAGATCTCTGGATCCGGTTTTCCATGCGTTACCATGTCGCCTCCAATAATCGTATCAAAATAAAGAGGAACACTTGATGTACGCAATAAAGTTTCAACATATGCTTTTTTACTAGAAGAACATACAGCACATGGAATCTTATGTTCGTGTAAATAATAGTTTAAAGTAACCAACCCTTTTTTGGTTAATCCATCTGGATAAAAAGAAGACCAGAAATCCAAATCAAATCTTTTGGTTCTAGAAATATCTCGTATATCTTTCAAATGTGGTATTTTTTCATAATAAGGTCGTAGTAAATGATCATCTTTCACACCTGTGATTGCCACGAAAACTTCATCTGGTATTTCTACACCAAATTCTTTTCCAATATTTCTCCACATTTGTTGAGAAACTCGTTCCGTATCAAACATTAATCCATCACAATCAAATAAAACACCTTTTATTTTCATAAAAACCTCAAAAAAATAGACAGCACTTTGTGCTGTCTACTATTATACATTAAGCATTGATTCCTTTGAATGTATATTCATCAAGGATTTCTTTCTTTTCCTTCTTTTTCTTAGCTTTTGGCTTGTTGTTAGAGGAATGTTTCATATGTTCTCTGCAGAAGATCCAAACTCTTGGAGCAATGAACAAGGAAGAGAATGTACCAGCAACTAAACCGATGAACATCGCAATATTGAATGTTAAGATTGCATTACTACCCATCGCAAGCAAGAAGATAACTGGGAACAATGTTGTTAAAGAACCATAGATTGACATCTTAATTGTGCTATCTAATGATTCATTTACAACTGCACAATATTCTTCGTTAGAAAGCTTACCACGTTTACTACTCATATTTTCTCTGATTCGATCAAAGACAATAATGGAGTTATTGATAGAATAACCAATAATTGTGAGTAATACAGAAATTAATTCTGTATTCACTTCTAATCGAGCAATCATAAAGAATGCCAATACCATAAATACATCATGGAATAATGCAATCAAACAACCTAATGCATAATCCCATTCATAACGAATTGTAATATATGCAAGCATTGCAATCCAAGCAACAATTGTTAAGATAATTGCATTTCTAACTAAGTCTTTACCAACAACTGGTGTAACGACATTATCACCAGGTTCTTCACCATAAACTTCTTTTAATTCAGATTTGATCTTTGTTAATTCATCTGTATCAAATGTTTCTGTTGTTGTGGCATAAACGGAGTTATCACCAGAAGCTTGATAAGAGAAATTATCATACCCAAGGGATTCCATTTCTTTTTTCACATCATCAACTGTAATTGTATCTTCACTTGTGATTGTTAATTTTGTACCGGAAGCAAAATCAATTCCTAAATGTACAAAACCATTTCCTTTCGCTGTATTAAAGATTCCAAAACCTAAAGCAATCACAAAGATTGTTAATGCAGCACGAATGATAAGTTTTGATTTTCCAACATAATCAATATGATGTGTACCTGTATAGAATTTTGATTGTCCCTTTGATACATCAGGAATTTGATCTTTCTTTACTGCAAACCATTCTGGATGATTATCTGCAATATGAGAATCAACAAGTAACTTCAACATGATTCTAGATAAAGCTACATTCAATACCATTGTCATAATAACAGTGATAATTAACATTGTGGCGAAGCCCTTAACAGAACCATTACCCCAAATATACATGATCAAAGCTGTAATAAATGTTGTAAATTGAGAGTCAAAGATTGCAGAGAAAGATACTGCTTGACCTTCTTTTACAGCGTTTGGAATACTTCTACCTTTATATAATTCTTGACGAATTCTTTCAAAATCAATGATATTAACATCGACTGTCATACCGACACCAAGAACCAAGGCACCAATACCTGATAGCGTAAATACAGCACCCATCAAAGAATAGAGTCCAAATACAGCCCAAATATAACATACAAGCATGATTGCGGAAACAATACCAGGAAGTCTATATTTCACAACCATAAATAACATAACTAACGCAACACCAATTACACCAGCTAAAGCTGTCTTACTTAAAGCATCTTGACCAAATTGTGCAGATACAACGTTACTAGATAATTCTGTCATCTTCACTGGTAAAGAACCTGAATTAATTAAGTTCGCAAGTTCTCTTGCTTCTTCTTCTGTGAAGTTGCCAGAAATTTGGCAGTCACCTGTAATTTCTGAGCTTACTGTTGCTGCAGAAATATATTTTGGTTCTTCACCTTTGTTTGCATTTGCAGCTTCTTCTGTATAAGAATCTCCATCTTCATAGTCTAACCAAATGACCATGATATTGCTTCCACTTGATTTTTGAGAAACTGTTTTTGTCATCTCAGCGAATTTATCTTGATCTTTGATCTTCAAAGATACAACTGGTTTACCATTGCTGTCATACGCTAAAGATGCACCACCTTCACTTAGAATTGATGAATCTGCAAGTTCATTATCATCTACATCTCTAAATGTTAAATTCGCAGTTGTACCAATCATTTCTCTTGCGGAATCTTGATCTGTAACACCAGCCAATTGCACTCTGATTCGATTATCACCTTCTACAGAAATACTAGGTTCTGATACACCAAGTACATTGACACGTTTTGAAATAGAATTGACGACTGCATCCATATCGATAGATGAACCTTCATTCAATGGTTCAACTTCATACAAGATTTCAAATCCACCTTTCAAATCAAGTCCAAGATTCAAATTTGATTTAATTGTTTGGAATGTTGTCGCAACCAAGGCAAAAAGGATTGCTACAATACCAAAAAAAATCACAATTTTACTCTTTTTTGTTTTGTTTTTGCTTGCCATTTTAATTTCCTCCAATGAGATCTGCAAATTCACTAAGATCTTTTGTTCGACTACTAACAATTGCATCTTTCGCTAAAAATCGAACAATATCCTGTGCTTTCACAGATAATATTTGATTGATTGCCCCATGTAAACTTCTAGGATAATCTTTTTTCCAAAGACATGTTTCTAAATAGTCTTCTAGGTTTTCATATCTCAGAGTAGGAATTTCTTTCTTCTTTAATTGTTGCAATTTTAATACCATAACTAATTGAATATATGTATTATTTACATCAAAAACTTCTAGACTCATTCCTTCCTCCGCTGATAACTTACCTATTATATCAAAATATCTTAATAAATCATCTAACGAATAAAAAAAAGTTCTAAAATTTAGAACTTTAATGTAATGCTACAAATAAACCAATACACGCAAAAATCGCTTCTACAGCCCAAAACATTCGAACAATGTTCACTTCAGGCATTCCTTTGATGCGAAATGCATAATGAATTGGTGTATATGGAAATACTCTTTTATGAACAGTTCTAACAGAAACTTGTTGAATGATAACACAAAGTGTTTCAATGACTGGAATTCCAGCAATTAAAATCAAAGATAATTCTGTTTTTGTAACCATCGCAAGTGCTGCAAGTACACCACCAAGTGCTAATGCTCCTGTATCTCCCATAAATACACGAGCTGGTTTTTTGTTGTAATACAAATACCCTAATAAGGCACCAATCAAACATAATACAAATGCAAGTACTGTATATTTTTGTTGTACATAAGAAATAATTGCATAAGGAATTAACGCAATGATTGTAACACCACTACTTAATCCATCCATTCCATCTGTTAAATTCACCGCATTGGAACTACCAGCAAACATAAACAATACAAGTAAGAAATACCACCACCCTAGCGTAACAGTTGTTTTTGAAAGTGGCAATGTAATCACTAGATCACCATGCATTCTATAAATGAAGAAAAATGCAACAGCTAATATAACTTGCATCGTAAATTTTTGTAATGGTGATAAACCATTATTATTTTTCTTTACAGCAATCAAATAATCATCAACAAACCCAATCAAACCATATCCAACAAACGCTAATATAATGATCCAAATATTGATATCTGTGATTGATTGTGGAAAAGTAATTAATGTAACGATGACAGGAACAATGATAAACAAGATGCCACCCATGATTGGTGTACCAGCTTTTTTCTTATCATCTTCTAATGCATATTCACTCACAGATTGTTTAAAAGATAATTTCTTTAAAAATTCTATAAATCGAGGCATCACTAACATTACGATCGTTAAACTGATGCAAAAGGCAATCACTAACTTTAATGGCATAAATCCCTCCTTAGCCGTTCGAAAATTATATTACATTCATTTATCCAAATTCAACTTGTATTGTTGTTCCCTTTGTCACTACGGTTCCAGGTGCAACAGATTGCGATTTAACTGTTCCATCTCCACTCAATTCAAAGCCAAAACCAGTTACTGCCCATAATGAAGAAACATCTTTCCTTGTCCAACCAGTTAGATCTGGCATTGTAAAGCTTTCTGTATCCGTTAACAAGAACACTCTTTGCCCACTCACAACAGAACTACCAATCTTAGGAAATTGATCGATAACAGTACTTCCATTTCCTAAAACAATCGTTTCACATTCTGTAGATGCTAATTTATTATTTGCGTAATCTAATGAATGATTCAATAAATCAGGCATTGTAGATTCTTTGATTATTTCTTGAGTTGTTTCTTCTGTAGTTGTTGTAGTGTTGTTATCTGTAAATCCATATGTTTGTGCAACCTTTCTTAAAAATGAAGTGATTGCTTCGGTTTGTGCATGTGCATTTGGATTGTAATCTGCTTCAAACGCATAATAAACCAATACTTGTGGATTATCTGCTGGTAAAGCAGCCATCAAAGAAACAATTGTTTTATTACTTGTTTCATACGCATTTCCTTCACTACTTGAATCAGCGACCTGAGTCGTACCAGTTTTGGCAATGATCTTACATTCAGGAATTTGATAGAAACGTGCTGAACCATCTTCATCATTCGCTACACGATACATGATAGATTGTACTTGTTTTGCGGTATCCGCAGTAATCGGATTTCCTACAGTCGTTGTTTCTGCTTTATAAATTACATCACTATTATCATAGGAATCAACGATAGAATCTACAAAATATGGTTTCACCATTGTTCCATCCGAGAAAATCGCAGAATAAGCTTGGAATAGTTGTAACATCGTTACTGTACTACCTTGCCCATAAGATAAAGATAATTTATCTGCTGGCCAAGTGAAGTTTAATAGTCCACTACTTTCTGGTAATCCATCTGTATTTACATTAGAAAAGAAGCCAAATTTCTTTAAATATTCTAAATGTGTTTCTGGTGTAATATATTGTGTTTGAATTGTAGCCGCAACAGTATTTAAGGAATAAATCAATCCATGATCCAAATCAATTTGTCCATATTTCTTTTTTCTAGCATTGTAAATACATCCATAATTATCTTCAGAATATGTTTGTACAGGATCATTGTTAGAATCAGATGTAAAGCAGAATTCATTACCATCAGCTTGTGCATTACCATCATAAACACCTTCATTGATTGCTGCAGCCCAAGTAAATGTTTTTAAAGTGGAACCTGGTTCATATGGTGTTTGTGCGCCAATGTTTGTATAGTCTTCAATATTATCCAATGTATTTGGATTATAAGAAGGTGTTTGTCCCCACGCAATCACTTTCCCAGTTTTCACTTCCATCGCTCCACCCCACGCTCTAGAAGCATTGAAAGTTTCTTTCGTCAATTCAAAGGATTGTTCTAATGTAGATTGAATTCCAGAATCTAATGTCAAATAAACATTGTTTCCATTTACTGCAGAAACAATTTCTTCTTTCATTCCTGGTAAAACATAACCATCTTTATCTACTTGATATGTTTTAGATCCATCTGTTCCTCTTAAATAAGAATCCAAATATAATTCTAATCCCATTTTACCAACTGTATTACCCGTTTCGTCTGATTGTGCATAGCCAATCAAGTTAGAAGCAAATACATTATTTGGATATACTCTTTGAATCGAATCCGTAAATTCAATTCCTGTTAAATCTGATGCTTCGATTTCATCTTTTATACTTTTGCTTAAGTTTCTTCCACCTAGTCCAAGTTCTGTTTGATATTTATCTTGTGATAAATAATCTAAAATTTTTTGTTTGTCCATTTTCAAGATAGAAGAAAGGACTTCTGCTGTATGTTCTTTATCTTTTACATAGGCAACATTATCCCCTACAGATGGTCTAGAAGAATCTAAAATACAAACAATATTGTATGTTTTGTTATCTTGCGCAATGATATTACCATTACGATCTCGAATTTCACCACGTAATGCTTGTTCTTTTTCTGTTACGATATTTTGATTATCTGCATAAACACTTAAATCTGTTCCTGAAAGAAAATGTTTTTTTCCTATAGAAACCATAAAAACATTGGTTGAAATGATCATCATTACCCCCAATGTGACAATCAAAATATTGCGAACCGCATGATTATTGCGTTTTCTTTTTTTCATATGAATCATTCTCCATCTTGTGAACTATCAGATATCGTAATGATATTGCTTTGGTTACGACTCATACCATCCCCAGCAGCAATTTCATCTACCCTATCAGATGAAGAGAGTGTTTGTATTTCAACTTTCACTGCATCATTCTGCGTTTCAATTGTTGCAATTTGTGAATCAATCGATTGTTTTTGTGTACTCAAAGAATTGTTATAAGAACGTAAAAACAATGTACAAAAAAGAGATAAAATTGCAGACATAAAAAACACAGCAACGGAAAATCCAGCTAAGTTAATTTTTCTTTTTTTCTTTGTTCTCTTTTTTGTTTCAATCTTCATAGTATTAACCCTTTATTCTTTCAATCACACGTAGCTTTGCGCTATGTGATCTGTTATTTTCATTTAGTTCTTCTTGTGTTGCTAATATAGGCTTCCGATTTATTAATTGGAAGGAGGCCTGCTCCATCTGTTCAACCTTCAATGGAATTCTAGGCTCAACAAATGGAGCAGAGGAATAATCTTTAAAAGTATTCTTGACGATGCGATCTTCTAATGAATGGAATGTAATCACTGCACATCTGCCATTCACATCTAATAAATCTAATGCTTCCTCTAACCCTTTCTGCAAAGCAGACAATTCTCCATTCACTTCAATACGAATTGCCTGGAATGTTTGTTTTGCTGGATGGCCCTTCTTTCGAAGTTCTTTTGCAGGAAGTGCTGATTTAATCACATCTACAAGTTCAAATGTTGTATGGATTGGTTTAATAGATCTGCGTTTTACAATTGCTTTTGCAATAGACATTGCATATCTCTCTTCACCATACTCTCTAAGGATTCGAATCAATTCTTTTTCACTATAGGTGTTTACAATTTTTTCTGCATCTAAATCTTGTTCTTGATTCATACGCATATCAAGTCTTGCATCAAATCGATAGGAGAATCCTCTTTCTGAATCATCAAACTGTGGAGAAGAAACACCTAGATCCATCATGATTCCATCAACTTTTTCAATGCCAAGTTTATATAATTCTTCTTTCATAGAAGAAAAATCAGCATGAATCATTGTAACTTTATCTAAGTAACCTTCAAGATTGTTTTTTGATTCTTCTAATGCCTGTTCATCTTTATCAAAAGCATAGAGATGACCAGTTGTTAATTTCGAGATCAAATATTTTGCATGACCCGCTCTGCCAAGTGTTCCATCAACATAAATACCATTTGGTTTTACATTCAAGGAATCAACTGTTTCATGCAACAATACAGATACGTGTTTCATTGCAATAGATCCGTCAAATTTTCTGCAAGATCTTCTAAATTTCCTGCAGATTCATCATCATAGGAATCATATTTTTCTTCTGGCCAGATCTCGAAATGGTCAGATACGCCTACAATGACACAGTTTTTCACGATGTTCATATCGTTGATTTGAAATTGAGGTAATAAAATTCTTCCCTGGTTGTCAATAGTACATTCATCCGCTTTTCCTGTTATATGTCTAATAAAAGCACGAGATGCAGCATTTGTTTTAGGAAGTTTGTTCAATTTCATCACCATCTCGCTCCATTTTTCTTCTGAATATGCAGCTAGACAGCCATCCATCCATTCTGTGACATAGACAGATGTAGAAAGTTGGTCACGAAACTTTGCAGGAATGATCAGTCTGTTTTTAGAATCCAGATTGTGTCTGTATTCACCCATGAACATAACCATCGTTTTCCTCCACTTTCTACCACTTCATGACACTATTTTACCACTTTTACATATAACTGCAATAAAAACCATACATTTTGTTTAATTTTTTAGCACAAAAAAAGAACATGATTTCTCATGTTCCCTTTCAAATACTGTTTGTTACTAAATTATGCGTTTTCAGATACAGCGCTTGTTTCAGTAGCACCTACTTTTCCACAACTTGGACAAGCATGATGTGGACGCTTTGTTGCACCACAAACTGGACATTTAACCAATGTTGGAGCAACGAGTTTATAATGTGTTCTTCTCTTGTCTCTTCTTGTTTTTGATACTCTTCTCTGTTGTACAGCCATTGTCTAGCACCTCCTACTATTCACTCTTGAATTGCTTCAGTTTTGCCAGACGCGGATCAATTTGATCTTTCCGGCTTTCCTGATACTCTGCTTCACTGTATACCTTCCAACCATCGCCTTCAGGATACTCGCCTTCTTGAACATCACTCACTTCTAACGGAACTTCTAGTAGAATATCATCTACAATAGCTTCTGTTAAGTCAATGACTTCATCACTAACGACTCGCACATCATCTTCATCTGTTTCACCTAAAACATAGGTTTCGTTACTATCTGTAGAAAATGGATATTCAATCAGTTCACCAGTAATTGAATCCGGCACAATCATTACACCTTCAACATGTAATTCACAATAGAATCTGTCATTCTCATCATCTAAGAATCCGCTTCCAGATACATGAACATCTTGAACACTTTCAATCAATTCATTTCCTTCAAATTCAGAAGAATCAATCACAACATCTTCATCAAAATTAACATGTATAGAATTTTTTAATAATTCACTTCTTGTCCATTTCATAATAGATATGCGCTCGTTAACGCTAGATTATTATATCAAAGTCAATATCAAAGTCAACGAAATTCCGCATTACTATCCCTTTATATTTTCATCCAGCCACTTTACAGCTGCTTCCATAACTTTCTCAGAATCATCTTCATGTAATGTTTCATGGCGCATATGCTCAAATAATCTAGTATCAATTTTCGTATACCCGACTTTTTTCAATAACAAAATACTATTTTGAAATCCTTTTTCTCCACCAATACATGGATCATCTTTTCCTGCAAATATATAAATTGGTAAATCTTTTTTCTTACATTCATATAATGATGTATTCCCCATACAGGTCATCAAAGTAAACAAATCTAAATAACCTTGATTCGTGAATGGAATACCACACCATTCGTCTGCTAGGTATTCTTGTACATTATTTTCATTATAAGAAAGCCAATCAACATTTGTTTTAGGTTCTTTGATAACTTTATTAAATGAACCTGTTGCCATTGTTTCTAATAGTTTACTTCTTTTTGTTTTCCCTTTGATACCAATAATGAATTTCGCAATGAAAATACCAATTTTGCTTAAACTTTGATATTCTGGAATTCCAGATAAAATACATCCATCAATCATTTGATCATGTTGTTGCAAAAAGACTCTTCCAATGATTGTTCCCATTGAATGACCAAAATAAATAATTGGAATATTTGAAAATTCTTTTTTAGCAATCTCAGCAATTTCAACCGCAGATTCAACGAGCACTTTCCATCCATCTTCATCTGAAAAGTATCCTTGGTTTTCTTTTCCAGCCGTTTGACCATGTCCAGGTAGATCATATGTCATACATGCATATTGATGATCTGTAAAATATTTTGCGAGTGCATCATAACGCATCTTATGTTCTTGCATACCATGTACACAAAATACAACAGCTTTCGCATGATTTTCTGGACGATAAATTTGATATGATAATTTTTGTTTTTCCATAGAATTATTCCTCGTACAAATATTTTACCATTTTCAATAAAAAAAGAATATCAGGCTCTTCTTGTCCAATATTCTCCAATTTCTCTTTGCTCATCATTTTCATTCCAAGCTACTTCATGACGTTCGAAATAACCAATCACACTTCCATCTTGATCTTTTACAGGTGTAAAGAATTCTCTTTCACCTGTTTTATGATTTCTCGTTTCAAACATCTCACCTTCACCATTTTTTGCTCTTTGTAAAAATGATTCAATCTTTCCTTTTGTATTTTCATTGTGGCAATTGAAAAGACTATTACCAACAATCACCCTATCACCATATCTTTTCTTAGCTGTTTGATTCATCCATTGCACAATATGATTTGTATCAACAAATACAATTTCATAAGGATAACTATCTAATATTGCTTGTAAAACATCTTTTGTGATTTCCATAATACCTCTAAAAAAATCTGAAGATTTCTCTTCAGATTATTCACCTTCAATGATAACGTTTGTATAAACTTTATTTACATCATCTGCTTCATCTAATAAATCAAGTAGTTTATGATATGCATCAATATCTTCTTGGCTTGTTAGTGTAACGTATTCATCTGGTAATAATGTAGCTTCACAAACTTCAAATTCTACACCTTCAACAAACTTTTCAATTGCTTCTTGACCCTTACCAAAATCAGTAAATGCTGTCTTTACAGTCATCATTCCATCTTCAACAGATAGATCTTGTACATCAACATCAGCTTCCATTAAAGCATCTAACATAGCTTCTTCATCTTCATAAGGGAAAACGAATAAACCTACTTGTTGGTATCCAAATGACACTGCACCAGCACCAGCTAATTTAGCACCATGTGTTTTATTGAAGCAAGTTTTAACATCTGTGTAAGAACGATTTGTATTATCTGTTAAGCAATCAACAATAATTGTTGAGTTGCCAGGACCAAATCCTTCATATCTTGCTTCATCATAGTTCTCATCAGAACCACCTTTTGCCTTATCAATTGCTCTTTTGATTACATCTGCAGGTACCTGGTTCGATTTAGCCTCAGCAATCTTTCTCTTGAGTGCTAGGTTCATATCAGGATCAGGGACGCCATTCTTCGCTGCAATATATAATTCTTTTCCAAATCTTGAGTACAGCTTTGATTTCTTTGCCGCTGTTTTTGCCATTGAGGCTGCACGGACTTCATGTGCTCTTCCCATCTAATTTACCTCTCTTTTCTAAAATAACGTAAAAATTATATCAAATGAGTATTATCTTGTGAAGAAAAATATGTTTGTAACCCACTTTACAGATGAAATTATATGTTAAAATGTAGTTAGTTATGAGTACATATGTAATAAGTGATCCACATGGTTGCAAAGATGAATTTGATGCAATGTTAGAAAAAATCCAATTTTCCAAAGACTATGATGAGCTATGGATTAATGGTGATATTTGTGATAGAGGAAAAGATTCCATTCCCTTATTACAAGAAATCATGTCTAATCCAAGCATGCATATTGTCTATGGAAATCATGATGTGTGGTTTGAAAGATATATCCAAGAACTCATCAATTGTAAAAAAGATGATAGTATGACAGATTTAACAGAAGATCTGATGACTTGGCTTCATTACAACGGTGGATATACTACAGCTGATCAATTTATGGACCTATCTTTCCCAGAATGCTATGACATCAAATTATATTTAGAAGAAAATAAACGGTTTTATCAATATCTTGATATCCATGGGCAAAAGTTTTTATTAATTCATGCAGGACTAGCAGATGAATATTTCAATCCAAATGTACATTTATCACAAGTACCACCTGAAATATTAGTATGGGCACATATTGATATCGATGATAATCCTTTCTCGGATATAAAAATGGTTGTAGGACATGTACCAACATTCTGTTATGGTCCAGAGTATGAAGGAAAGATTATACATGGAAAACACGATACGATATTCCATATTGATTGTGGATGTGTTTATGGTAGAAAGTTAGGTTGTTTAAGATTAGATGACCTACAAGAGTTCTATGTAGATAGTAGTGTTCCGTTTATAAATTGTTAAAACTATGGTTCATTTGAAACCATAGTTTTTTTCATATAAAAAGGATGTCTTAAAAATCACTTCTTTTCGACATCCTATTTCACTTAACTTTTTGATTATTTTTCAATTGCAGATTTGATTAGATCTGTAACTTCTTCACATGTATCTAATTCAACAGCCTTAGCAGCTAAATCTTGCATTTCTGCATAGCTTAAGCCATTGATCATCTTACGAGCACGTAGGATAGATGTTGCAGACATAGAGAATTCATCAAGTCCTAAACCTAATAGAACTGGTGCAGCAAGTTCATCACCTGCCATTTCTCCACACATACCACACCATTTGCCATTCTTATGTGCACCATCAATTGTCATCTTAACAAGTCTTAAGATAGATGGGTTTAATGGTTGGTATAAGTAAGAAACTGGTTCACTCATACGGTCAGCAGCCATTGAATATTGAATCAAGTCATTTGTTCCAATAGAGAAGAAGTCTGCATACTTAGATAATTGATCAGCTAATACTGCAGCTGCAGGAATTTCAATCATACATCCAACTTCAATCTTATCACCAATCTTTACGCCTTCGCTAATTAATTCAGCCTTAGCTTCTTCGTAACATGCTTTTGCTTCTTTAAATTCAGCAACTGTTGCAATCATTGGGAACATAATGCATAAATGACCATATGCAGAAGCTCTAATCAAAGCTCTTAATTGTGTCTTGAAGATATCTTTTCTCATCAAGCAGAAACGTACAGCACGTACACCTAAGAATGGATTCATTTCTTCTGGGAAAGTATAATAGTTCAACTTCTTATCGCCACCAATATCTAATGTACGAATAACGACTGGTTTACCTTCCATTCTTTCAAGAACTTCTTTATAAGCAGCGAATTGTGTTTCTTCATTAGGGAAATCATCTTCACTCTTCATATATAAGAATTCAGAACGGAAAAGTCCTACGCCTTCACCACCATTTTCTAATACACCATCTACATCAGCTGGAGATCCAATATTACCTACTAATAATACTTTATGTCCATCTGTAGATACGGATGGTTGATCCTTCATTGCTTTTAATGCAGCCTTTTCAGCAGCATATTCTTCTGCTTTCTTTTCATAAGAAGCAATTTCTTCATCCGTTGGTCCAACAATAACTTCACCATTGATTGCATCTAATACAATCATATCTCCATTATTGACACCTTCTAAGATTCCCTTGCATCCTACAACAGCAGGAATTTCCAAAGATCTAGCCATGATTGCAGAGTGAGAAGTACGTCCTCCCATTTCTGTAGCAAAACCCTTTGCAAATTCTTTGTTCAAAGAGCCTGTATCAGATGGTGTCAAATCCTTGGCAACAACGATAACTGGTTCATCTAAAGTTGCTAAATTAGGAATTTCTTTTCCTGTTAAATTACACATTAAGCGGAAAGTTACATCTTTAATATCTGCAGCTCTTCCTCTCATGTATTCATCATCCATTGCTTCAAACATAGCAACCATGTTAGAAGAAACAGTATTTGCAGCATATTCGGCATTAACATTACTATTTTTAATTTCTTCTTCGATCATTCCTCTGAATTCTGGATCGTTAGCCATCATTAAATGAGCATCAAAAATAGCTAATTCTTCTTCCTTCAAACTCTTTGAAGCAACTGTCTTGATCTTTTCAATGTCATTAACAGTCTTTTTAAATGCAGCATCAAGTTTTTGAAGTTCTTCTTCTGCATTAGCATCTTTCTTTTGAATGTCTAATACTGGTTGTTCTAACTTGTACACTTTTGCGATAGCGATTCCTTGTGAAGCAGCAATACCTTTCAGCATTTTTTCTAATCCTCCTGCATACTTTTATCGATCATATTCATAACATCTTGGATACTTCTCACTTGTAACATTTCATCTTGTTGAAAAGCAAATCCATAATATTCTTCAACACTCATTAAAAAATCAACGATTTCAAATTCATCTGTTTTTATTTCTTCAAACGTTGTATCCGCTTTCAATAATGTTGAGCGACCTGTTGTTTTTTCATAAAGCATCGTAAGAATATCTAATTGATTCATGAATAGTCCTCTAGCAGAATTCTAACATCTTTTAGTAGTTAAGACAATCATTAAAATCTTCTACTGCTTTTTTGTGAATGCGATAAACTGTCGATCTAGAAAGACTTTGATAATAAAGCTTTTCATCACTATTCTCAAAATAATTTGCTTGTAAAAACAAACTACTCCTTTTTGGACATCTCTCCAAAACATCATCTACAAAAGTAACAAATGTCGCATCATGTACTTCTAGTTGTCCATCAATTTGAGAACTCGTGTAGTTGTTATACAACAATCTCATTTTTGCTTTTTTGTAACACTCCGCAACATAACGCGTAATAGCCTTCAATTCCTTCCATGTTTTCTTTTCATTATTCATAATTCATCACTCCTCCTTCTTTACCCCTCTTTGCTTCTAAACTGCTTATTCCTTCCTCTTACATAATTTATCGTCACGTAAATCGATATTCAAATAAGCAACGAATCATTCTTTTAAACAAAATCATCTGCAAACTACATACATGAATTTTATTAATGCTATATTTCAAAAGAGTTTCACCCTTTTTCATGTATCTCTTCTCCTTTCCGCGGGTTTCTTTTTCCCTCCTCTTATATACTATTCACAACTTTTTTCGAAATTCCTGAAATAAATATGACAAAATATTAGATCATTGCTAAAATACTTTTTAAACGAGGAACGATATGACAATTCAAAGTAATACAAAATTATCAAAAAAAAGAGTTATTATCACACTTCTTGTGTTTATTGTGACACCATTATTGGCACATATTCTAAATCTCTTTTTATCGCAATATGATATTTCATTAATGTTTGCATTAAATCTTTGTGCAACAATTCTAATTATGTATAATTGGAATCTATTTGGTATTCATTATAATCGTGCAAAATATAATTTCTTTGATACATGTATTTATGCATTTATTGCTTTTGTTCTCATTACATTTTGGACTTATTTGAGTAATCGTTATTTAAGATGTATTGTTATCATTCCTTCTTCACAAACATTAAAAAGATTAGGATATGCAAGAATTGGAATGTTGATTGCATATTCATTTTCTGAAGCAAGTATAATCAATATTGTTGAGAAAGTTTCTACAGATCATATCCAAATCAAACATCGTGAATTACAAGTTATCTTATTATCAGGTATCGCAATTGGAATTTTATTAACACTTTTATTTTTACCAAGCAAAAATATTTTAACTATATTCACTACACTTCTATATAACGTTGTACTTTGTACTGTGTTATCTTACTTCTACAATCAATCTCATTCATTTATTCCAGGAATGATAGGTTTAGCGAGTAGTAACTTATTCATTATGATTATGGGATTATTATAGCCACAAAAAAAGGTCGGAAATTCCGGCCTTTCTTATATTTGTTTTAGAAATTATCATTCATCAACTTCAATGAGTCCATACCCACCATCATGACGGGAATAAACAACCGCAATTTTTTCACTATCTTCATCTTTATAGATATAGAAGTTGTGACCAGATAATTCCATCTGCATGATTGCTTCATCCAATTCCATTTCTTCTGCTGTAACAGACTTAGTCTTTACTGGAATATCATTTTCTTCTTCCGCTTCAATTTCTTGAATGAAAGCATCCGCAAGATGTTCTTTGTGTCTCTTACTTAAACGTGTCTTTTGTTTTCTAATTTGATCTTCTAATTTATCGATTGCGAGATCTACAGCTGCATAAAAGTCATCATTCACAACTTCAGCTCTTAAAATACCAATTTTACTAGGAATCGTCACTTCCACCTTTTGAGAATTAGGATAAACTCTTGCGACAACCCTAACGATTGTGTTTTCATCAATAATCAAGTATTTGCTTAAAGATGATAACTTTTTCTCAATTTTCTCCTTCATTGCTGGTGTAACTGTTACATTTTTTCCTACAATTTCGAACCTCATAAATAATTCCTCCTGTCTAAAATTGTATATAGAATCAGCCAATTGGCTTTTGAAAATGTTATATTTTTGATTATTTCCTCTATATTCTTTTTCTATAATTATTATAACAGTTATATAACAAATGTTGTGAATAAAATGTGAATATTTCTACTCACATTTTACAAGGCTTTGTAACCATTGAAAAACAACGACCATTGCATAAGAATCCATACCACAATATTTCTTTAAATCTTCAATGATTTTATTCTTTTCTTCTTGATTTGTTTCATCATTATAATCAAGATGTCTCCATTGAAATACCGCATCCATTCCTTGTCGAATGTCTAAATCTTGATAACCAGGATCATCCATCATACTCATAATTGATTTCAAAGACCAGCGTCCTCTCATCCTAACGTCATAAACAGTTCCTGTAATAAATGGTAACTGTAGATCTTCCATTCTTTCGTTGATTGATAATAATTGTTCAGAAAGATCAGGATACATTTCAGCGAATTCTTGAATACGTACTTTTTCTGCACCATCCGCATTATACGCAACAACACTTCCAATAGATGGAATATCTTTGACTAAATTTTCAGCTAGATCTCTACGATCATCATGAATATTCAGATAAACTTTTTTGTGTATTGTTCCATCTTCTTCCATTAGGATCAAAGCATATTCAAACGGTAATACATCATAAGGTTTCATGCCGATATATGGTGGTATCGCAAAACGCTCCCACTCAAAATCCAAAAAGGCAATTGGAAATTTCAAATGAGAAAGCCAAGTATGTAACGCTAATTGATCAACATAGATTCCATTTCCTCTATCTGCCATGATTTGTGCATATTGTTGACGACTACCTTCTATTTTTGAAACATCTGCATCTTTTAAAGATTCAATATTTTCTTCTTTCATATGATATTTTTCACTTGAAGCAATCAATGTCAAAATAGAATTATTTGCCATGATTTCTTCATCCGGAAAACATTCTTCATAGTATTTGCATTTACTTTTCCCTGTACACTTATTTGTTCTCACAGGTTTTAAAAGATGTTCTTCCTGAATGTTTTCCATTTCTTGAAGAATAGAAGTTGGATCTTTGATTGTATTATCGATCATCTGTTTGATTGGTTGAGTTGGATGATTGTTATTGTTATAAAAACAATCCGTTATAATAAATAATTGTTCTACATCCAATTCCTTTCCACGAATATAATCTGCATTCAAATGAATCATATAAATGTTATCTAATACAATTCCATTATTTTCTAATACCCAAACGGTATTATTATAAAAAGCCATATCATTTGCGTGCGGATAAATACCAGCAAACAAGAAATATAAATCATGTCCATGTTTTGTGCGATGTAAAAAAGGAACTTTAATTCTAAGATTACGATATTCGAATCTCGCTTTCACAAGCCAATCAAATTCATTTAATACTTGTAATGCTTTTGATTTATCATCCCCAACAGTTCCTAAAAAATAATCTTGCACATGAAGCTTTTGTATCGCAAGATCAGTTATTTTTTCATCTAAACGGACAAATGGATGATAATCATTTTTATCACCCTGCATATCCTTCAAAAATATAAATGGACATCTACAATACTTTTTATAATCACTAATATGAAACATAATAATCCCAATTAATTGTAACACATGTAGAATTTATAGATTGATTAACATCGAAAACAATTGAAATAGTGTTAAACAAAGTGAAAGCATCAAAACACATAATAGAAAGATGATCCAAAATTTTTGAAATTTTGTGAATTTAGAAAAATCAATTTTATTCATACCTGTATTTTAATACAGAACAAAAAAAATGCCTATTTCTAGACATTTACATCAGCGCAGGATCAGGGATTTGAACCCTGGCACCGGTTTCCCGATCTACGAGCTTTCCAAGCCCGCCCCTTCAACCGCTTGGGTAATCCTGCAGTTTCATTTTTGACGCTTAATTAGTCTACAACACAACGCATAGAAAAGCAATGCTTTATTTTTTGTTTTTCTCTATATTTTCTAAAAAAATTAAGATATAATTCTTTTATATTTGGGAGGAAAACAATGAAAAAATTAGTAAATACATTAGCTGCTATTACAATGGCTGCAACATTAACAGCTTGTTCTTCATCTTCTTCCACATCTGCATACAGTGGAGAAACTACAGGAACAGCAAAAGGAATGAATGGTGATGTTACTGTTACATTAACACTTAAGGATGGTAAGATTACAGATTGCACAGCAGAAGGAAAAGACGAAACTCCAGGTAAAGGTGATGTCGCAATCGAAGAAGTAACTGCACAAATCAAAGAAACTGGAAAAATCTCTGTTGATGCAACATCTGGTGCTACAGTAACTTCTGATGCAATTGTAGAAGCCGCAAAAGCTGCACTTGAATCAGCAGGATTAACTGCAAGTGATTACGAATAATCTAATCATTCGGAACATCGAAAGATGTTCTTTTTTGTTATAATAGATACATGACATTAAAAAAAGAATTACAAGCAGATTATTTTGAAGATTGGCCAAAACATTATTACGAAATCAAAGATCTTCATCAAAGAGAACAGGCTTTAAAAATCATGATTCAAAAAAATTCTAATCCTGATGATCAAATTAGATTAGAAATATTTAATAAACGTTTCAAAAAAGAAAATCAGAAGTATTCTGATTTGTTTATGCTGGGTTGGTTAAACTGTAAAACATTAACAACAGAACAAATTCATTTCTTTAATAAAAATAGAATACAAAAAGAATTACAAAAGAATCTTTCTGATCTTTGTATTTTAAATTATGAAAAAAATGCAATCTTGTATGAAGAATGGGAATCATTTTCAAAAGAATGGATTCTTTCTTGTATTGGATCCCATTCCTATAAACAAATTGCGGTAGGAATTGGTCATGTCAGTGATAAAAATGTTGCGATGAGAATCGCAAATGATATCGCATGCATCACAAAAAAACTCCCTGCACAATTCAATTTAGAGGAATCATGCAAAGAGTTTCATGAAATCATGGTTAAAACATATCAAGAGATGCTAGAAAATGGTGAAGAATATTGGAATACTTATTGTAGTAATTTCAAATAATCATCCACATTATCTTTTGTAACTGTTATATATGGATGTCGAATATATCTTCCATTTCTTAAGTTAAAAGAATCCAAAGATTGGTTACTCGCTAAAGCATAAGACAAATCAGCAATAGATTTTGCTTGTGAAACTTGATCATTAAAAACAGTACCAATCAAATATCCATCTTTCACTGCTTGTAATCCATCTAAAGTCCCATCGATTCCAACTAAGATTGGCCAATTTTCTTGTGCTAATCCACTTTCTTGTAACGCTTGGATTGCACCTAAAGCCATTTCATCATTGTTTGATAGAATCAATTCTATTTCATCATGATATTTTGTTAATAACTGTTTTGTTTTTGTATAAGCTTGGCTTCGATTCCAATTGGCAATCGCAAAATCTAACTTATCTAAAACAATTCCTTCATCGATTAAAGTTTGAACAGAAACGTCAGTTCGAACAACTGCATCTTGATGACCAGACTCTCCTTCCAACATAACATATTGAATTTTCCCATCTTGATTTCGATCTGCTTCAGGATGTTGTTGGATATAATCTACTACAAGCTCTGCCTCTTTTTGTCCAGACTCACTTGCATTAGCACCAACATAATATAGCTTTGTCCAGCTTTCTAGATCATTAGATACTAATTCTCGATTAAAGAAGATAATTGGAACATCATGATCTTCTGCCATTGTAATGATTTTTTTTGGTGCCGTGCGATCAACAAGATTCACACAAATCACATCAAATCCTTCATCAATCATATCTGTTACTTGTCTATTTTGTGTGAATTGTGATTGTTCTGCATCATAACTTTTCACAATGACATTTTCATAAGTATGCAATTCATCTTCAATTCTTTTAGATAATCCTGTAACAAAAGAATCATAAGAATCATAATATGAGATACCAATCTTGATTTTATCTTTATCAGAATTCTTTTCTTGCGTGCATCCAGTAACCATCAATGTCAAAATCAAAAAGTAAATAAACTTCTTTTTCATAAAATCAATCTCCTATTGGAAAAAGAATTTGTTCATTTCTATCACTAAACATATTTTCTCTATTTACTGTATAAAAATCGATCACTTTATCTGTTTTTTCTTTTTCTGTTTTTATTTTTTGATACATTGTATGTATAGAATAGTAACCTAACATCATTGTATCTGGAACAACCATTGATTGAACATTACCTGAATCTAATGCTGCGATATTGTAATCTGAACATCCAATTCCATATAGACGCAAATCATTCTCTTTTGCGTAATCTACAGATGCATCTAAGGCAATACTGTCCAAAGCGACAATCATACTTGGTTTATCTACATAACGTAATTGTTCTTTTAAATCTGTCGTATTATTTGAAACTACCCATGATATGGATGCACCTGCTTTGGTTAAAATATTAGATACGTTATCAATTCTCGTTTTGATATTTGATTGATCTACGTTACTAGCAACAATCCCAATTCTTTTGAATCGTAAATTTCTTCCTTCAACATCGAATAGTTGTGAAGTAACAGTTGTAGATAATAAAGTATCATCTAAATGAATATAATCTATATTATCTGAATCAATATCATATTTATCGACATCTGTTACTAGTAGTTCTAACTTACATCGTGAAACAATGTCTTGGATGATTTTCTCTGTATTCTCTGAAGAAATAAATTGTACAATTACACCGTCTACACCATTCCTTATTTCTTCATTAATTAAATTTACTTGATCCGCTAAAGTTTCCATATCTGCTGTATTCACAAAATTCACATTCACATTATCATTATTGGTTGCTTGTCGAATTCCAAATTCAAATCTCTTCCACATATTATCATTTGAATTCGGTACAATAACAGATATTTCATAATTTCTTTGTGTAGTTGGTGAATTCAATAATACCGTCATACTAATGATCAACAATGAAAGAATGATCATCATGGATATAAATATCTTGTTCTTTTTCATAGATCCTTCTTTCTATTCAACCATTCACCAGATTCTAGATCTTTTTGGTTTTGTTCGTTATAAATGACTGCAGGAATATGAATTGTAACTTTTGTGCCAACATCTAATTCTGATTCTATTTGGATACCATAATTTTCTCCAAATCGAAGTTGGATTCGTTTATGTACATTGATTAAACCAACACCAGAACCATGTGCTTTTTTATGATCAGTATCTGATAAAATAACATTCAAATAATCTTCCGGAATCCCAAATCCATTATCTTCAATTGTGATATAAATATCTTCTGAGTCCTTCCAACCTTTCACAATAATATGTCCATCTTCATCCATATTTTTTACACCATAATAGATCGCATTTTCTAATATAGGTTGTACGATGAGTTTCACAGTACAGTATTGATTAATTTCTTCTTCTATATCAAAGGAGACAGTAAAACGATTCTTAAATCGTACTGCTTGGATATTCATGTAATTCATTCCATGTTTAATTTCATCTGAAATTGGAATGATTGTATTCCCTTTGGATAAAGACAAGCGAAATAAAGAAGCTAATTCTGTAATCATAAAAACTGCATCTTTTTGCTTTCCACCTTCTTCTATCATCCAAACAATCGAATCTAATGTGTTATATAAGAAATGTGGATTGATCTGTGCTTGTAATGCATCTAATTCACTCTTTCTTTTTTCTTCTTGTTCTTTTACGATATCGTGTACTAATCTTTCATTACTTTCTTTATAAATTTGTATCGTTTCACCCAAATGTTTTACTTCACTTGTCGCTACAGGAAGAATATCTATTCCTTTCTTATCACCTTTTGAAAGGCCAGAAATTGATTCATCTAAAACATAAATTGGTCTTGATACAAATCTAGATATGTAGCGGTTAATAATCATTAATAACATAAAAGTTGCGGCAACCAACAATATAAAAATATAACGAATTCTTTCTGCATATAGATTTGAAGCTTTTGTGGAAACCGAAACAAGTTTCCAACCTGTATAACCAACTGTATCTGTAATAACAACTCGATTTGTACCATCAAAATCTTCTTCATGGATTCCATCTTTATATAATGCGGCTTTCATATTATTTTCTTTATAATCACCAGAATTGATCAACCTTTGATTTGGATGATAAATGATACTTCCTGCACTATCAATCAAATACAAATAAAAATTAGAATTATTCGAATTCACAGAATCTAAAATTTGTTCTACAGATGAATAATTCATATCAACTAATAAA
This sequence comes from Eubacterium sp. AM49-13BH, assembly GCA_963650865.1. Classification (GTDB taxonomy): domain Bacteria; phylum Bacillota_I; class Bacilli_A; order Erysipelotrichales; family Erysipelotrichaceae; genus Bulleidia. The sequence continues at coordinate 31,344 of CAVJMM010000006.1, forward strand.
ACACCTTCTTTACTTTCACCTGAATCTGTCAAATTTACAGAACGACTTAATGATATGACCCACTTATATCGAATCGAAGATTCTTCAAATAGATTTTGAACATGTGGTAAAGAAAAGTGTAAATTTTCTACTTCATTTCTTGCGTTATAAAACCACTCTTGTTGCGTAACATCAATATTATCTTTAATTGCAGCATTTGGAGAAGCAGAAATCAATTCACCATCATCTGAAAATAACGCAAAAGAAACAAGTTTATCTTTGTTGGATTCATACAACATATTCATTTCTTGTTCACAATTATCTTTCGAAATATCAATTTCTTTAATCGTATTGTAATACAATGCATCCGATAACTGTCTCATTTGTTGGAGATAGTCTTCAAGATTTGTAGTTGTTTGATTTACTACTTGATTAGTTGTTTCTGATATAGTTGTTTTATTTTGATAAGAAAAAAATTGATACAGAATAATCCCCAACACAAAGACAATGACTGCAGAAACCACAGTGAAACTAATTAGCATCAAAGCTTGGATACTAATCGATTTAAAGTTCCATTTTTCAATCAACTTATCTTTTACATGTTGGATATACTTTTTCATTGTATGCCTTGTACTTTCAAACGATATTTATTTGGTGATACCCCATATGCTTTTTTAAAAACATATGAAAAATAATTGGGATCAGAATAACCAACATCATGTGCAATAATATAAGTCTTTTCATCCTTTTCTAACAATAATTCAACTGCTCTTTTCAACCTTAATTCTGTTAAAAAACTTGTAAAAGATTTCCCAACTTCTTTTTTAAATACAGTAGAAAAATAAGCGTAAGATACATTCAAATAAGAACAAATACTTTCCACTGTTAAATCAGGATTTGTATAGTTTTCACTGACATAATCCACTGCTTTAATAATGAAGTTTTTCGTTGTATTTGATCTTTTCACACTGATCATTTGTTGCATCTTGAAACAAATATTACGCATCCATTCTTCTAAATCTTTTAATTCTAACTTTTCTACTTGCATGATGATGTCATGATAACTGTTAAAGATTTCATTTTGGTCTAATTTATTTACAACCGCAAAACCATACAATCGACTCGCTAGTTGCATCACAAAGAAACGAAATTCAGGTACTTTTGTGATTTTTGTTGTACTCATCGATAAATAATCATGAATGGCTGTAGAAAGACCACTTTGATTATTCATACGTATTTTTTTAAATACATCATCTAACGCTTCATTACTAACCGAAACGACTTGTTTACTTTGTTCTGGATCGATTTCTGAAATGTTGATAGCTTTGGTTGTTCCATAAATAGCACGATAACTAACTGCCATTCTAGCACCAGCGTAACTATTTGAAATATCAATCAAGTTGGAACATACCCTTCCGATTCCAATCGTCACTGTCGCATCCGCAACACCTTTGGCTAAACGTGTAAATTTATCACATTCATCTGTTAGTCGTGTGATTTCACTATCTTGTGAATTTAATTGCGCAATCATGACAGTATTTCCTTGATACGTGAATAATTTTCCATTCCATTGATCACATAATTTTTCTTCCGCTAATTTTCGAACAGAAATAGAAACATACAAAGGATTGATTTGTTTGTTTAAAGAATGTGTTGAAACATGAATAATCACTGCACAATAATATGGACCATCTAATTGAATGGAATAGTTATTTTTATAATGTTCTAGTTTTTCTACAGGGACTTTTCCTTCCATTAAAGAAGAATAAAACGATTCTTGAAGAATTGGTAAAGAATCTTTGTAATAAGATTCTAATTTATGAACATTTTGTTTTTCATCATATTCTTTATCTAATGATTTCTTTGTTTTTTCAAAGATCTGCATCAATTTTTCAGAATCAATTGGTTTTAAGATATATTCCTCTGCTTGGATATGTACTGCTTCTTGTGCATATTCAAATTCATCATAACCAGAAAAAATAATAATTCGAATATTCGGATATTCTTCTTTAAGTTTATGAGCCAATTCTAACCCATTCATATAAGGCATTGTAATATCTGTCATAACAACTTCAGGTTTGATTTTTTCACTCACTTCTAAAGCTTCTAAAGCATTATTACAAATCACAGGTTCTTCAAAACCTATCTCATTCCAATTGATCTTATGAGAAATTCTTTCCGCTACATCGATTTCATCATCGACTAATATCACTTTATATTTATCTCTCATAAACATCATATGTCCTTTTCCATGTAAAAATAAAACCACCAAAAACAATGATTGTTCCTATTAAACTAGCAACTGGAGAAAATAATCGAATCACTGTAATGCATCCCATACATATGCCTGTTACGAGCATGATCATACCAGCATCATGACAATATGGTTTTCTTTTTTTCTTTTCAATTGCTTTGCTGCCTTTTGGTCTAATCATTTCTAATTTATTATTTTTTAATAATTGAAACGCATAATATAAAGGTAAAACAGTTAGTAATAATGTTACCCATGATTCATTAATAAATTCTGTAAAGCTCATAAAACCAAAACCTTTCTGTTGTATCTATTATCTCACTTTAAAAGAAATAAACAAAGCGTTCCAAAGAACGCTTTGTACCATATCTTTTTCAAAAACAAATTATTTCTTTTGTACGTACTTACGAATATCAAGTGTAATAGCAACCAAGATAACAATACCAATTGCGATATACTGTGCGTTTTGGTCAACACCTAAGTACTGTAATGCAGCTTTTAATAATTCAAGTACTGCAACACCAATCAATGCAGAAGAAACCTTACCACGTCCCCCAGTAACAGATACGCCACCAAGTGCACACGCTGCAATACCTTCCATTTCATATGATAAACCTGTATTTACAGAAGATCCACCAGCCTTAGCACCTAACATAAATCCAGCTAAAGCAAAGTAAGCAGAAGCCTTTGCATAAATAATTACCAATGTCTTTTGAACAGGAACACCTGCAACTTCTGCAGCTTGTGCATTACCACCAATTGCATACATATATTTTCCATGACGTGTCATGTTGAAAATAAACCATGTAACTGCCATTACAAGTAACGCAATCCAAATCAAATGCGAAATGCCAAGGAATTTACCTGTTGAGAACGTCGTATAAGCTCTTGTAAATCCACCTAAAGGTGTAGCACCTGTATAAATCAAACCAAGTCCATAGATGATATCCATCATACCTAATGTTGCGATGAATGGTGGAACATGTAGATAAGCAACGAACGAACCTGTAATTGCTCCAAAGATACCACAAATCACCATAACGATTAAGATAACAAGGAATGGATTTAATGGTTCCATACCTGGGAAGAATTTTTGTGAATAATCAATATTTTGTAGTAATGTTCCTGAAATACATGCAGCGAAACCTATCATACGTCCACCTGATAGATCACAACCACCTGTAATAACACAACCCGCAATACCTAATGCGATAACAAGTCTATAAGACATATTGGAAGCGATATTAAGGAAGTTTTTTACAGTAAAGAAATTACTACTTGTAAATCCTGTGTATAGGACAAGAATGATCATAACGACAATAACACCATTATTAATCAAAAAGTCCTTTAAATTAAAATCCTTTTTCATTTTCTATACTCCTTTTAGTATTGAGCAGCATAACTCATAATCTTTTCTTGTGTCATTTCAGCTCGATCAGTAATCTCACCCGTTAGCTTTCCTTCACTCATAACATAGATTCTATCTGACATACCAATTAATTCAGGCATTTCAGAGGAAATCATAATAATTGCTTTTCCTTGTTGTGCAAGATCTTCCATGATTTCATAAATTTCATGTTTTGCACCAATATCAATACCTCTTGTTGGTTCATCCATAATGAGAATATCAGGATCATTTGCTAACCATCTAGCAACAATAACTTTTTGTTGATTGCCGCCCGATAAAGTACCAATTAATGTTTGCATGCTAGGAGTTTTAATACTCAATTGTTGAATCGAATCATCTACAACTTTATTAATTGCAGCATGGTCTAATACAAAACCAGCTTTCAAGTATTTATTATAAATTGTGATGCCAACGTTATCTTTGATGGACAGACATCCAACAATACCTCTACCACGTCTATCTTCTGTGATCATTCCTAAGCCTGCTTTCATCGCATCTTTTGGTTTTTTTATCGTGACTTCTTTTCCATTGACTTTGATCGTTCCTGCAGATAAGTTACGTATACCGAACACACCTTCCATGAGTTCTGTACGTTGTGCACCTACAAGTCCACCAAATCCAACGATTTCACCTTTTCTAACATTAAAAGATACATGTTGGAAACTCTTTTCATGAATCGAACAAATATCATCACATTCCAGAATGACATCTTTGATTTCATGAGAATGTTCTGGATAAATCTGTGTCATTTCACGACCAACCATCTTAGCAATAATTTCATCAATTGATAGTTCTTTTGCTGGCCATGTTCCAATATATTGTCCATCACGCATAATCTGAACATCATCTGCGATACGCTTGATTTCATCCATCTTATGAGAGATATAGATCATCGCAACACCTTGATCTCTTAACTGATTCATGATTTTAAATAAGAATTCAACTTCTTTATCAGAAAGAGAAGATGTCGGTTCATCAAAAATAATTACTTTTGCGTTATGTGATACTGCTTTAGCAATTTCAACACATTGCATCTGTCCAATTGATAATGTTCCAAGCAAAGATGTTGGATCAAAATCTAATCCTAATTGTTTTAACCATTTTTCTGTTTCTTCATTCATTGTCTTATGATCAATGACTTGAAGTGGTCCATATTTGTGTACCGGGAATCTTCCAAGATACATATTCTCGGCTATAGACCTTGCAGGGACAGGCTGTAATTCCTGATGTACCATTGCAATACCTTTATCCATTGCATCATCAGGATCTTTGATTTCTACTTTTTCACCATCAATATAAATTTCACCAGAATCCATATGATAGATTCCAAATAAACATTTCATCAATGTTGATTTACCTGCACCATTTTCTCCCATCAATGCGAGTACTGATCCAGGTCGTAGAGACAGCTGCACGTTATCAAGTGCCTTAACGCCAGGGAACGACTTGGATACACCCTTGAGTTCAAGTTTGTATTCCGCCATTTTATCCTCCGTAATACTTCATCACATTTGTGATTTAAAACTAAATACTATTTTTTAAAATTGAAGAGTACGGGTACGATACGCACCCGTACTCCATTTTGTTTCCTTTAAGAAATTATTCTAATCCTAGATCTTTCTTAATGTCAGCGATATTGTCAGTAGTAACTTTTACATAGTCCTTAACATACTTATGTTCTACTGTCTTGCCATCGAGGTAATCCATAGCAGCATCAGCAGCACCATGAGATTGAGAAATATGGTCATTTAATACTGTACCTGTCATTTCGCCAGCTTCAACCTTATCTAATGCATCAGCTAATGCGTCTACACCAACTAGATAAATGTCTTTACCAACTGTCTTACCAGCAGCTGTTAATGCTTCAAGAGCACCTAATGCCATAGCGTCGTTGTTGCAGAATACTACTTCAGCATCTGGATACTTAGAAATAGCGTTTTGAACCTTTTCTTGTGCTTGTGCTTGGTCCCAGTTAGCTACTTCATCATCAAGTAACTTAACCTTCATACCAGCATCTTCTAATGCCTTAACGGAATATTCTGTTCTGTATTGAGCATCTACGTTTTCTGGGTCGCCTTCGATCATGATATAAGAAACTACACCATCACCATTGATATCACCCTTTGTATCTGTTTCAAGAATCAACTCACCTTGGTATGTACCAGATTGTCTAGCATCTGCACCTACATAAGTAACTTTAAGATCTTCATCTTCCCATCTTTGTTCTTCTTGTTCATCAGGTTCACGGTTGATATAAACTAATGGAATATCAGCAGCTGTAACCTTATCTGTGATTGTTGGAGCAGAAGATGAGTTAACTGGGTTAACGATCATAACATCAACACCTTGTGTAATGAAGTTATCAATCTGTGCTGTTTGCGTTGCTTGGTCATTTGCACCATCTGTAATTGTGATGTTGTCTTTTGAAAAGCCTTTGCTTACGAGATAATCTTCAAGTTCATTTCTGAATAATGTCATAAAGTTATCATTAAACTGATAAATTGCTACACCGACTTTCTTGTCAGCATAAGCGCCACCTGAAGATGTGGATGATCCACTTGCTGTTGAAGTGGATGAGCTGCTAGAACATGCACCTAATCCAAGTGCCATTGTGCTAGCGAGTAAAACTTTTGAAAACTTGTTCATGGAAAATTATTCCCTCCTATTAATGTGTGAGTGTTTTCTGTTCCTCACTTGATATAAACATTTTAAGAAAACGCTTACATAAAAGAAATAGAAAAATTTTTGATGAATCTATAAATATTTTGTGTGATGAAAATGTGAGAATTTCGGAAAATCTTCTATAAAATCATGAAAATATAGATAAACTACGTGATATACTTGAAACATAAAAATGAAAGGAAAAAATAATGGACATTCAATTTCGTGGTCATACTAAATCAGGTGATCCAAAAGCACATATTTCGTATGCTGTTTTTCAAGATGATAAAAAACATTCCATATTTGTAGGATACACAAAGATCCTCTATGAAAAAATGGGACGACATCCAAACGATACGATTACGTTTATTGGTGCAATCGATCCTGATAGTAAAGCATTTATTATGCAACCTCAGCTTCAAAATTATTCATTTTCTCATTTCTGTTATACAGATAAGAAAACAAAATTCATTCCAGATGCAATTTATGGTAAGGCAAAAGGAATTCAATATGAATATACGATTTCCGCTCCAAAACCAATGATAGTTTCAAAGGATACCGTTTCTCATTACCATAAAGCATTAGAACATTATGAAAAAGCAAATAAGGACATACATTTTTCTTTTGATGAAACATCTTTTGCGACAAATATGCGTATCTGTGTCGATCAATTCACAAAGTCTTTAATTCTTTATTATGATTCAGAAAAAAAATATGAAAAATATATTTCCATTCAAAAGATTCAATCAGATACACTTTACAATCGTATTTCTTTCTTAAATAGTTGTTCCTATATTACACATTCTCAATCTAGTTTATTTCATGATATTCGCATCAATTGTAATAACGCATCACATGGTGAAACAGTAAACATTTCTGAAGCAATGGCGAAAACATGGTTAAAGAGAATCTCAACAACTTTGCAATTATATGAAAATGAAATGGTCGTTACAAATGAAGAAAAAAATAACAATCCGATTCTTTGGATTGTAGGAATCATCATTATTATTGTTATCATTTATTTGTTGATTCAGGCTTTTTAAAAGGAAGATTTTTCAATCTTCCTTTTCTTTTAATGCATCAATTTTTGTTTCAAGAAATAAATACAACCAATAATTGAAATTGCCATAACTGCACCATACTGCCATAGACTAAATGGATCTTTTGTAATTACGATTTCTTTTTTCTTATCATTTACTTCAATGATGATTGGTTCTATAAAATCATAGTCATCCTCAAATGAAACGATAAATTTTTGATCATTCAAATCATAACCTTCAGGTGCTTTTGTTTCTTTTACATAATCCTCTTCATTGTATTTCACTTGAAACTCTACCATTCCTTGATCATCTGTCTTAGAAACACAATCCTTTCCATCAATATCTTTTACAATTGTTCCATCTTGATGATACAGAGTAAATTCTGCATCTTTTAATAATTGTTGACTCGAATCATCTTTCTTCAAAATGCGTAATGCATAATCTTTTTTCACATCAATTGCTTGTAATGTTTGATAATCTTGTTTTGTTCCTGTAACAGAAAATACCATATCCTCCATCATCTCATATCCAAATGGAGCTTCTAATTCTCTTAAAATATACCAATAGGTTGTATTTTCATCACTTCCCTTTACATATTCCGATATATCTTCATACTGCTCTTTTGTTGTAAACGTATAAACAACGGGTACTTCTTCACACGCTACAACTGTTCCATCTTCTAATTGTTTTGCCTTTAAGATTTGCATCTTAGCACCAACAACAGCTTTTCCATCTTCATCAACTTTATTTACAACAATGCCTACTCTTTGATCTACCATTGTAATCGTTATACACTCCTCTTCGCTTGCTTTAGGAACAACAAATTTCAAGGAAGCAGCTTGGAAAACACCATCTACGATTTCTTCCTCTATTAATTCATACTGATGTTCAGCTATCAACACTTGATTCAATGTAATTGCCTCTTCCGTTGTAATTCCATCATTCTCTAACGGAATTTCTATTTCATCTGTTCGATCAAATAATTTCAGCTTTACACCACTAACTGTATTTCCTTCTTCATCAACTTTCTTGATTTGATATTGAATTGGTCGATCTTTCATTTCTACTTTTTTCACTTCATTGTTATCATCCACAATAAATGTAATATCTTCATGGTAATAATATCCATTTGGAGAACCTGTCTCAGACAATGTATATTCTCCTTGTGGTAAACCTTCAATACGATATGGAGTATCTGTAGAAACCCAACTCAAATCAACACCATTTCCATACAAATGTAATGTTGCTCCAGCTAATTCTTCACTACCTGTAATTGTTTTTTTAGATAGTTCTGTTTTTGTTGGCTCATTTTTAATTTCACAATGATTCGTTTCTTTTTGATCAATCGTAATCAAAATATCATTTTCATTTACTTGTCCATCTTCAACTTCACCAAGTCCTAAAGGTAAGCTTGTTTGCTCTTTGATGTAATGATCATATTTCGTTTGTTTAATGGTGACATCCCATGTTTGATCAAGTTTGATAAAACCTTTTGGTACGGTTGTTTCTTTCAAGTAATATTCTCCTAAAGGAAGAGAATGAAATGAGAAATTTCCATCTTTATCTGGATAAACTTCTTTTAATTGTTCATAAGGATTCTTTGGGTTATTTGTTAATTTTGCAGCGACTTCATCTTTCTTTACTAAAATTGTTCCATCATCTGGAGAATAAATATCATTTTTCGCATACAACGTAAAACCAAATTGTGTTAGATCATCTTGAATCAATGATTCATCTGCATCTTGATAATGAATGATTTCTTTTGTGAAAGAAACATTACCTGTTAAGCGCTTGTTTTCAAATTCCACTTCAATGATGTTTTGTTTATTTTCATTAACACGTGTGATGGAATCTGCATGTATCGTAAACTGCAATGGAGAGGAGGTTATAAACCCATCGCTCGTTACAACTTCTTCCAATTGATATTCACCAGGCATCAATTCTACAGGTAAACAAGTACAACTATCTACATTGTTTTCTTTACTGTTAGAAACACCATAGAACATACCTTCTTCTAAAGCATCATTTGAGATTGCTTGTGTTAAAGATGCACACATAAAGACATCATAATTGGTTTGATTTGTATTTTCTCCAAGCGTTTGAACGACATATCCATTGACGAGTCTTGATGAAATTGAAGTATTCTTTGTTGTTTTGTTGGACACATCATTTCCATCCATATCTTTCAACATATGAATCTTAAATGCTGATGAAGTATACGTTACACGTTGGTTCGTATTTGCATCCTTCTTAAAGATCTTTAAAAGATATCCTTTGGTATCATTTGTTGCATGAAAAACAATTGTATCTTGATGTTCTTCATGAATGGAAAATTCTTGAATATCTTCAATTGTCTTTAATTCTGATGCAGAAGAAACTTGTGCTAAATAATAATCACCATAAGCAAGTTTTTTAGATTTTGCACTACCATTGATATCTGTCGTAATCAAATCATATTCCATTTGTGTATAACCATTAACTTCGTGTTGACTTTCATCAAAACCATGCCAGCTTTGTGCTTTCTGATATGCACTCACAACAATATCTCTTGTTACTTCTCTACCATTTGCTTCTTGTAATACATATTTCTTCAATACAATTGCGAAAACAGCACCTTGTTCTGGTTTTGTAAAGGAAGAAGTATTAGCTGTATTTTGTGTTTTTAAAATTTGAATATCACCCTCATAAACTTTCTCAATCGCTTCTAAAAACAAATGTTCACGATTCTCATGAATGGAAAATGAAATAGAAATTGGTGTTCTTGTTTGCGTATCCAAATTGGAATAACCTTTTGGCGCTTTCGTTTCTACTAAACAATAATTTCCATACGCAAGATACGTTTCATTTGGTGTAGTGTAATGACCAGATGCATCTAATACGATATGATCGATTGCATTTGTTTCACTTGGTAAATATTCACTACCATCACCTAGTCCATCTCCATCATGATCAATCATCATCGATACGTTTTGACTAGAACCATCTCCTAAATAATACAAATCAAATTCTGCATTTGCGAAAGTTGCATCACCTTGTGAACGAATTCCATTTGTTCCATCATTCAAAAGTTCTAAATCTTTCTTTTGTATTTCATAACTACCACGAATGACAGTTTCTTCTTTTTGATAAAAACCATTTGATAAATGATTACCAGCTCTCATCACAATCGAACCATTCTCATTTTCTACTTTGACCATCATACTTTCAGTAGAACTAACAAGCACACCATTCTCTAAGAAACCACCTTCTAATGTGTAGTCACTAGCTGCTTTTGTTTCTTTGATAACAAGTGTTCCAATCGGTAATACAGGTTTATTTTCATGATCTCTGATATAACTTCCAGAAACAAGATGCGCATCATCCATTCTCGCAACATAATTCGTACCTGATTCATTTGTTTCTCCAATGGTCTTGATTGTCCATGAAGCATATGGAGATAAGTTATCAATTGATTCTAACGTATCATAATAATCCATTGTAAATTCTGCTTCATCCATTGGTGCTGCATCTTTTTTTCCTTCTTTATCAACCTTATAGATTTCAATCATTTGTGAAGCATACAATGGTGTATCTGTAAACTCTGTGGAACCACTACCATCTTGTAAAACAATCGTATGAACAGAACTATCAGAAATCATAAAATTGATTGGTGCAGAAAGTTCTTTTACATAAATGGTTTGTACGTCTCTACTAACAACTGCACTGCCACTTGCTTGACCATTAGAATCTGTTGTTAAGGTATCAATTCTGCTTTCTTCATTACAAGAAGAATCTGTATATACACCAAATGTCGCAGTCGCTAAGGAATATGGTGAAGTATCAGATATTTGCGTATCATTCGATTTTTTGATAATGGAATATTGTATCGTTTGATTCATATTTAATCGATACACTGCAGATATTCCATAGGAACCTGTTGTTGATGTTGCAGCTGTTTGAAACGTTACGAATTTAGAAAAACCTTTGTAGTTTCCAATCGCTCCATGCCCATTCGAGCCAAAATCAAACGTTTCATTATTTCCGCAATAAACGTTCATATGGCCCTTTTCACCTAATTGTCCATAAACCACAATATCTCCAGGTAACAAAGACGATGAATCACTCACTGCATCTGCAACTTTTGTCATATTTGTAAAATGTGTTGCAAGCTCATATGGGTATGCATCATTCAAATAATTTCTGCAATCTCCAAAATATTCATAAGGGTCTGCACCAGCATTTCGAATTGCCTTAGAAACGATTGCCAAAGTACCTGATGTACAATCTAATCCAATATTGTATAGTTCATCACTATCATCGCTGGATAAGATACGATCAAAATACTTTCCACCATCGTAGGAATAATGATATGTCGTATTGATATGTGAGCCTATGATTTGACTAATTGCAGCTCTAACATCCAATCCATCCGCATGAATTTCTGTAACAATAAATGGATTTGTAATGATCATTGTGATGGATAACAAGAACTGCATGACAACATGAAATATCTTTTTCATAAGCGCGCTCCTGTTTGATGCATATTTAATACATGTAGAATAATGTTTTTATCAGATTCATTTGCTTGTTCAGATTCTTTTTTTATTCCAATCATTTTATCTTTGATCGTACGGGCTATTTTTGAACCATAACATCTTTCTAGTCCACTAAAAACATCATCTACATGTCGTATATGTGATTCTAAAAAACGATATTTTTTTAGTGGATCATCTCTTCTAATATTTGTAAAATAAGTGTTTGTTGTATTCACTTGAACAAATCGTCTTTCTAATTCTTTTATCACCTCCTTCTCATACAGATATCTTCTGCATTCTTCCTCAAACTGTTTAAATTTCACTTCGTTATCTTTCATTGCATTCACTCTCCTTCACTAATCTTATTCACAGATTTTTTGCGATATCCAAAAAAAAGATAAAAAAAAGTTGCTAAGCAACTTAATCAAACAAAATTATGGTCTTAATATTTAAGAATAAATTTACCACCATTCTTGAAAAAAAGAATATAGACTCATTGAAACAAAAAAACCTGAAAATTCATTCAGGTTTCATAACAATTAAAGTGTTTTTCCAGTTAACATTTGATAAGCTTCAAGATACTTCGCAATCGTCTTATCAATTACATCTTGTGGTAATTGATAGCCACTATTCGGATTAGCAGTTAGCCAATCTCTAACGAATTGCTTATCAAATGATGGTTGAGAATGTCCTTCTTCATAGCCTTCTAATGGCCAGAATCTAGAGGAATCTGGTGTTAACATTTCATCACCTAAGACAATCTCTCCATCTTCATTGATACCAAATTCAAATTTTGTATCTGCGATAATAATACCTTTGCTTAAAGCATAATCAGCACATTTGTTATAAAGTGTAATTGTGTACTCTTTAATTTTTTCAGCGTATTCTTTTCCATGTGTTGGAAATGCTTTTTCCAATACTTCTACGCATTGATCAAATGAGATATTTTCATCATGATCTCCGATTTCTGCTTTTGTACTAGGAGTGAAAATAGCTTCTGGTAACTTTTGGCTTTCTTTTAATCCTGCAGGAAGTTCAATTCCACAAACTTTACCTGTTTTTTGGTAACTAGCCCAACCAGAACCTGTAATGTATCCACGAACAATACACTCAATTGGAATCATCGTTAATTTCTTACAGAGCATAGAATTTCCTTTAAATTCAGGTTTTCTAAAGTACTCTGGCATGTCATTCGTATCTGTAGAAATCATATGATTTGGCATGATATCTTTTGTGTAATCAAACCAAAACTTAGACATTTGTGTTAAAACAGTACCTTTTTTTGTAATCTGATTTTTCAAAATAACGTCATAAGCTGAAATTCGATCTGTCGCTACCATGATGAGAGCATCATCAACATCATAGATTTCACGTACTTTACCTTCTTTAATTGGTGTATATTCTTTCATTCGTCTACATCCTCCATTTATTAGACATTCTCAAGTATACGCTTATCAGGCTAATATTGAAATGTTTTTTTAATATACGGAAGAATCAGAACTGCCTGGCAAAGTACTTTGAGAAGAACGTTCTCCTAATTCAACAGAGATTTTCTTTTCTTCGCCATCTCTTTCAACAGTTACTTCTACAGTATCTCCAACATCCTTTGTTCCAATATAAGTAACGATATCATTGTATGTACTATATTCTGTTCCATCGATTGCGGTTATCTTATCCCCAATCTTCAATCCAGCACTTTCCGCATTTGAATTTGCAGAGAATCCTGCAATATAAACACCATCATCTTGTTCTGTTACTTTTACACCAAGTGCAGCCTTATTGGTGTTTTGTTTTTGACTAGAACTACCATTAGAATTGTTATCATTGGAACTATTTCCATTAGATTCATTGAAATCTGGGAATGATGGAAATGATTCTGTATTTTGGTTTTCATAAGTCATTGATGTTTGTTGACGATCTACATAATTCGCAAATAGTCCTCCACCAAATCCACACAATCCAGCAATTAAAAATACAAGTGCATATTTTCCAATTGCTTTCCAAGGAAGTTTCTTTCTTGGCTTTTCTATGTAAATGATCTTTGGTTGTTGATCAATTGGTGGAACTGTATTCGCTGTAGTAGTTTTAGATGCTTGTTCTGTTTTCGTTTCACTTTCTTTCTTTTCTTCTACTTTTTCGTTTATAGCCTCTGTTTCATTTTGATTAACAGTTGTTTCTTCATTCATATCGATTACCTTCTTTCTTTTTACAAATATAGAGTATACAAGAAATGTGAAAAATATTTGAACATTAAAAGAAAAAAATAAGAATTCTATGATAAAGTATTTGCATGACAAAATTTAATGAAATCTTATTTGATTTAGATGGTACATTAACAGATTCAGGAATCGGCATCACAAAATGTGCAGCTTATGCTTTAGATGCAATGCAGATTGATTATGCAGAAAAAGATTTATCCGTCTTTGTTGGGCCACCATTAAGAGAAACATTTCAAAAATTTGGTGTAAAAGAAAAAGATGTTGATCAAGCAATCACAATCTATCGTTCTCGTTATAAAACCGTTGGTAAATTTGAAAATATCCCATATGAAGGGATTGAAGATCTATTGATCAAATTAAATAAACAAGGTTATCAATTGTTTGTCGCAACAAGTAAACCTGAAGGTGTCGCAAAAGAAATCCTTGCACATTTTCACTTAGATCATTATTTCAAGGAAATTGCAGGTGCATCTTTAGATGCATCAAGAGAAAGCAAAAGTGCTGTCATTTCTTATTTGTTAGAAAAATATCCTTCTGATTCACCTGTCATGATTGGAGATACCGTTTATGATGTTATTGGTTCAAAAGAACATCATATCCCCTGTATTGGCGTATCTTGGGGATATGGAAAAAGACAAGATATCATTGATGCAGGTGCAATTCATATCGTTGATACAATTGATGAATTATTTCATATTTTTGAGATATAAGGTCATGTAGTTGTATGTGTTTTCTTTAGAAACTAACACAACTTCTTGGCCTTTTTTATAATTGACAGTAATTCCACCAAACTGTTCATCTTGAAAAATAGAATCAAACAATGCTTTTAATGTTAATACAAATGCTTGTTCCCCTCCACATTGATCAAATCGATTTTTTGATGTATAAACATGAAAATAAAAACGATCATCTGTTTCCACTTGGATACACTTTGGATCTACAGATCCATCTTCGTTCTTTTTTCCATCAATGATGATATTCTCATCTGTTAAAATTATTCTAACAATTTCTTCCATTAATTTCTTTTCATTGTTTTCATTTGCTTCTTTTAAATATTGATCAGCATAATATTCTAATGTCATATTCTTAAATCTCCAAAAACATTCTATCAGAATTTCAATTATTTTGTTATAATAGTTCACAGTGTTAACTAAGGAGGAACTATGAGCATTCATATTATTACAGAATCATCATCAGATATAACACAAGAATTAGCACAACAACTAGACATTACAGTATTACCAATTCAATTACATATTGGCAATGAAGATTACATTGATGGGATCAATTTAACAAAGAATCGTTTTTATGAATTATTGATTGAAGAAGATGTTTTACCAAAAACTTCTCAAATTACACCTTACGCTTATGAACAAGCAACAAATGGAAATGATGAATATCTCATCATCACTATCGCAAATGAATTAAGTGGATGTTATAGAAATGCATGTTTTATTTCTGAAGGAAAGAAAAACATCTATGTCATTGATTCTAGAAGTGCATCTTTAGGTCAATTTATTTTAGTAAAAAGAGCTTGTGCCTTAAGAGATGAAGGGAAAAGTTTTTATGAAATGATACAGATTCTAGAAGAAGAAAAAAATCAAATTCATATTATTGCGTTAATGAATACTTTAGAATATTTGAAAAAAGGTGGAAGAATTTCTTCTGTTGCCTACGCTGCAGGGGCTTTACTTGGAATTAAACCTGTCATTTCTATTAAAGAAGGGAAAATCGTTGTATTAGGTAAAGCAAGAGGCAGTAAAAGTGGAAATAATATGTTAATGGAACAAGTAAATCAAAGTGGTGGAATCAATTTTGATTATCCTATCGCATTAGGTTACTCTGGTATGTCTCAAGCAAAATTAGATAAATATATCAAAGATTCTTCCGCTCTTTATGAAGGCAAAATTGATCATCTACCAATCATACAAATTGGTCCAACCATTGGAACATATGCTGGAGAAGATGCAGTCCTATTTGCGTGGTTTTCCAAATAAAAAGAGATTCAACAATCTCTTTTTTTGATACTATTTTGAATTCTATAATAAATATCTTTATATTCCAAATCATCCATCTGATAAGAAATTCGAGCCAATGCTTCTAAAACAAGAGATGCATCATTTGATTGCTTGCAACATTCAAATGTTTTGTACATGTAAGTACCTTCTTTCATCTCTACAAAAGCATCATCACTATTTCCACACCGAGATTGACAAAACTTACACCCTGGAACAATCTTATCTTTTTCTTCATGTATTTCATTTAACAATGATTCCGTAAATTCATGAGAATGCATTGCCTTTAAGATCAGATCGTCCGTTTCCTTTGTTTTCGTATTTGTGGCACATACTTTTGCTAATCCAATGCACGCAGCATATACCTTTTTTTGTAAGTCACTCATTGTTGTGGTACAAGTCCTTGATTCATTGAAACTGGTCTTTGTCTCTTTACTCTACCTAAACGGAAAACTCCAGAAGTTGTAATAGATATTTCATTTTGTCTTCCTGGATACTTTTCTTGATTATTTTCACGAATATATGCTTTTCCTTGAATCAATACACGGTCTCCTTCTTCCAAAGCATAAACTTCATCCGCTCTCCAATCTTTTGCCGTAAAGGAAACGATATCACGAGACCCTTCTCCATTTGATTCATGACGATAATCTCTACAATTCAATTCTCTTAACAATGTAGAAATCTTACGATCTTGGTTATAGATTGACAATCTTCCAAAAGCCATCTTTTGATTTTGATTTTCTCCTAGATCTGTACGAATATGAACAATTCCTTCTTCTTCAATTGTTCCAATCATTGTCACATAAAAACAGACAATATTTTGTTCTTTATCTCGAATTGTTTCAAACGCAAAATAATCTTTATGTCTTTCAGCCATATTATTCTCCTTTTTTATTCATTGCGATAGATGCCATCTTCATAGCACCTTGTTGACTTTGACAACCTGCTAAAAATCCTGAAGGATGACAAAATATTGCATCCTCTACTCCACTTGTTTTTTGAAGATCTTCTTTTCTTAATCCATACCAAGATTTCGGTAAAGGATGACGATAGGATGTTCGATCGGATGGATCATCTAATACACATTGTACATTCCAGCCACCTCTTAAAGCTGGTGAAATAACATACCACAATTCTTCAGCCTTTGGATTTGTATTCGATTCTGAAGTTACAACACCTTGCCATGGTGCAAAATGTTCTAATAACATCACATGTCCTGCAGAATAATCAATGTGCTGTAGAATGTAATCTCTACCATCCAAAGCATCAATAATCGAATCTAATCGATTCAAAAAGATATCTTGCGCAAATGACACTGCATCCATAAATGCTTCGTAAGGATCTCTAGAACTTTCCCAACTTGGATTAAAATCTTTGATCACTTGAGAAATTGTGAATTCTATTTGAGAAATGTGTTGAATCGATGATTTTTGTTTATCTGTAATGTTTGGCATACCTTCCATTTCATGCATTACATAATCAAATCCATTATCATTTGCATCAATTCCTAATACCAAAGATTTTTCAATCTTATTATAAACAGATTCATAATAACGTTCTGGACAGTTTTGAGATTCTAAAATATCTTTATAATATTTTCTCCAAACAAGACCACATGCAGCATATGGTACATCTGTACCAGGATGTGTTTCATTTCTTAGCTTACATTCTTCTGTATGATGGTCTAGTTCTCCACCACCGATATCAAATATGATCCAATTTTCTTTGTCCTCTGGGATGTCATCATCTCCACCTCTAACAATATTTACATCATCACTTAATAATGAAAGCATTGCTGCAGCGAAAACATCATCCGCATGGAACAAACCATTGTGTGTAAACAAATTCAATTTTTCAGGCATATAGGTGCACTCCTAACACAAAAAGTATTATACATAAATTTTAAATATCAGAAAAGTAAAAAAATGGAGCGACTCCATTTTTATAGTTCAATCGTTCCAGAAATGTCTGATTCATTTGGAACACAAACAATTACATTTGTACCAGCTCTTTGAATTTTACCATGCAGTGCATATACTGTACCTGTTAAAAAATCAATCAATCTTTGCGCAGTACTGCGATCTAAATTATGAAGATTTATAACAACAGAATTTCCTGCTAATAATGCATCTGCACAATTCTGTGCTTCTTCAAATGCTTTTGGTTCATAAAGATTGTAATCCATACATTCTCTCCTATTTCACAACACTTATTTTAACACTATTTCTTTTTTTCACTACTATATGTTTTTCCAATCATATCATAATAACGTTTTAATTTACCTTCATAAGCAACATCACTCATATCAAAAAAGTGATGATCTTTGATTTGATCAGGAAGATATTGTTGTTCTACAAAATGATTTGGATAATCATGTGCATATTTATAGCCAACTCCATGTCCAAGTTTAGAAGCACCACTATAATGTGCATCTTTTAAGTATGATGGAATTGGAAGATTTCCAGTTTCTTGTACTTCTTGCATCGCTTTGAAAATTCCATTACTTGCCGCATTCGATTTTGGTGCACAAGCAACATAACAAGCAGCATTCGCTAATATAATCTGACTTTCAGGCATTCCAACTCTTTCAACCGCTAAACTTGCGGAAACAGCCACTTCTAACGCTCTAGGATCTGCAATCCCACATTCTTCACTTGCCGCAATCATAATTCTTCGTGCAATAAAGCGAATATCTTCCCCAGCAGTCAACATTCTAGCTAAATAATAGAGCGTTGCATCAGGATCAGAGCCCCTCATACTTTTGATAAATGCAGAAATCGTATCATAGTGATTGTCACCATCTTTATCATAACGAATCGCACGTTTTTGTACGCATTCTTCTACAACTTCTAAAGTAATATGAACAGAACCATCTTCTTCTTGATCCGTTGATAAAACAGCTAATTCCAATGCATTCAATACAGTTCTAGCATCTCCATCCGCTCTTTCAGCCAAAAATTCCATTGCATCTGCATCCATATGAATTTCATACATACCAATTCCTTTAATTGGATCATGTATTGCACGATTCATCAATTCCATCAAATCTTGTTTTGATAATGATTTTAGTTCAAAGATTCTACTTCTACTTCTTAAAGCACCATTCACTTCAAAATATGGATTTTCAGTTGTAGCACCAATTAAAACAATTGTCCCATCTTCAACAAATGGTAATAAATAATCTTGTTGTGCTTTATTAAAACGATGAATTTCATCTACAAATAAGATTGTCTTTTTCCCATATTCATTGAAATTATTCTGTGCTCTTTGAACAATCATTTCCATGTCTTTTTTTCCAGAAGTTGTCGCATTGATTTGTTCAAAATCAGCACTTGTTGTATTCGCTATCACTTTCGCTAATGTTGTTTTCCCTGTTCCGGGAGGGCCATATAAAATAATTGAACCAATCTTATCCGCTTTGATCGCACGATATAATAGCTTATCTTTTCCAATAATATGTTTCTGACCAACCATTTCATCCAAAGTTGTAGGACGCATGCGTGAAGCTAAAGGTTCTTCTTTCTTTCTCGTTTTTTCATTTCCATATTCAAATAAATCTGACATATCAATATTTTAAACCAAACTCTTGAAAAGCAACATAAAAAAGCACCGAAGTGCTTGTAAGTGCGGATAACAGGACTTGAACCTGCATGGGATTCCCACTAGAACCTGAAACTAGCGCGTCTGCCAATTCCGCCATATCCGCATGTAAGAAATTATACAAGAAAACACCTTTAGATACAAATGAAAAGACATCCCTTCACAAGATGCCCTTTCAACTCTTAGAGTTCATTCATCCAGATATGGCTACTATGCTATATCACTCAGGTTTATTCGTTGTTAGCAGCAACGAAGTAATCTTAAAACCATATCTATGGAAAATGAACGATAGATAAAGAACATTCAAGCAACACATCTAGCCCATCATATAACTGACGCGGAATTTTCTCTTTCATTTTGAAATTAAATTCCATGTACCTTCATGTTCTATCTATTTCTACAATTATTCTAACCGAAATACAAATTTTCACAATTAAAAAGAATCAAAGCTAGGCAGTTAACCTAGCTTACTTTTTTGATTCCCTACTATGGCAAGAGTATTCCAACTTTTTTATTATATGAAGTTTTATCTTCATCTAATGTATTTTATCATCATTCATCAAATAAAGCTGCACCATTTGTTTCAATGATATGTTTATACCAATAGAATGATTTCTTCTTATATCGATTGAATGTTCCATTTCCCTCATCATCACAATCAACATAGATAAATCCATAACGCTTACTCATTTGTTTTGTTGATTCAGAAACTAAGTCAATACAAGCCCAAGATGTATAACCTAATAGTTCTACACCATCTTCCACAATTGCATCATACATTGCTTTCATATGATCTTTGTAATATGCAATATGTGCGTCATCATTGACTGTATAAGAACCATTACCATCTTCTACAAGTTCTTCTTTTTCACCTAATCCATTTTCAACAATAAATAGTGGTTTTCTATAACGATCATATAAATCTACCAAAGAGATTCTTAGCCCAATTGGATCAGATTGCCATCCCCATTCGCTTGCTTTGAGATATGGATTTTTGATAGCAGTAATTGTATTACCTGCAGTTGTTTGTAAACCTGTTGTATCTTTTGCGACACAAGAAGAAGAATAGTAAGAAAACGAAATAAAATCGACTGGATATTTTTTCATAATTTCTAGATCTTCTTCTGTCATTTGAATCTTCAATCCATGATTTTTAAATCTGGCTAATAAGTAAGAAGGATAAACACCAAATACTTGAGTATCAGAATAACAATACGTTGCACGCATTCTTTGTTGTGCTTCTAATTGATCTTCTGGTTTACATGAGTATGGATAATACGTTAGTTTTGTAAGCATACATCCAACTTTTGCGTCACTATATTTTTCATGAATATATTTTGTAGCTAAAGCAGATGCTACAAATTGATGATGCATGGATTGGAAAATCACTTCTTCCCAATTCTTATCATCAAAACGATCTTTAATTAATCCACCTGTTGTATATGGATGACGAATCATAGAATCAACTTCATTGAATGTCAACCAATATTTGACTCTATCTCCATAACGATCAATGATCGTATGTACAAAATTCATAAAGAAATCAATTGTTTTTCTATTATACCAACAATCATATTTCAAACATAAATTTAATGGTGGTTCATAATGAGATATCGTAACAAGAGGTTCAATGTTATATTTCTTTAATTCATCAAAAACATGATCATAGAACTTTAAACCTTCTTCATTTGGTTGTTCATCATCTCCATTTGGATAGATTCTGCTCCATGCAATTGACATACGGAATGTCTTGAATCCCATTTCACCTAATAAGGCAATATCTTCTTTATAGTGATGATAAAAATCAGATCCATGTCTTTTTGGATAATGTTTTAGATCTTCTGGATGCGCCATTGCCTCTTCGACATCTTTTGTTAATACTTCATTTTGTTTTGCGTAGTTTGTAACATCAACATCTAAATGACTTCTTGCACAATCAGATACTGACCAACCTTTGCCACCTTCATTCCAACCACCTTCAAATTGATTTGCAGCAGTTGCTCCACCCCAAAGGAAACCTTCAGGAAATTTCTTTTCACACATCATTCTCACCTTCTATCATTCGAACAAACTTCGTCCATTACTAGTTATGACTCTACGATACCACGCATAAGGTTCTTTTGTGAATCTTTTTAGAGTTCCTGTACCATCATTTTGTTGATCTACATAGACATAGCCATAACGTTTTTTCATTTCACCTGTTTCCACAGAAACAATATCAATTGTTTCCCAATATAAATATCCGTTACATCAGGAAGTTTACCATCTTCTAGCCACGCAACTTCATATTAATTTGCGACAATCGCATCTCACCATAGAAAGACTTTTGAAAAAGCACATTCTTTTATACTTTTCATATTAATGATTTTGTTCTGCTTGTTTATTTGAAATCAAAACAAATGGTGTATAAATCAAGAATGAGATAACAACACATAATAGTTCTGTTATGACTGCTCCAAAGTTACCTCCAGAACCCATGAATCCTAATAAGCCTACTGGTGTTGTCCAAGGCGCATTTACGACCATCTTTCCACAGAAACCAATGGAAGTCATAAAATAAGCAAATGCACAAGATACAACTGGAGCAATCATGAATGGAATACCCATGATTGGATTCATAACGATTGGTAGACCAAATGTTACAGGTTCATTGATATTGAAGATACCACATGGTATAGCGAGTTTTGCGATAGAACGATAATCATCACGTTTAGAGAAAATTAATATCGCAATCAATAGACCACCCGTAATACCTGCACCAGTTACTGTACCAAATGCAGACATGAATGGTGTTGTAATAATATTAGGAATTTGTTCACCTGCCATATAAGCAGCTTCATTTTCCGCAAAAGCAGCTAATAATACTGGCTCATAAATTGCTTTCAAAGTCTGTGTACCATGAATACCAAAGAACCATAATAACACTGTCATAAACATCAATAGTAAGAATCCAGGTAATCCTGTTAAGATATTCTTTAATGGTGTTTGAATAAAGTTTGTAATTGCTTGAAATAATGTAACGTTTAATAATGCTTCAAACGCAAATCCAACTGCAGCGATAATGAATACTGTGATAAAAGCTGGAAATAATACCGCAAAAGATCTCGCAATATTTGGCGGAACAGAATCTGGCATATGAATTTCTAATTTTCCAGAATCAACTAATTTCACATAGATTAACGCAGAGAAAATACCAACAAGCATCGCAACGAAAAGACCTTTCGCACTTGTATAATCAGAAGACAATACATTGGCAACAATGATTTCTTCTCCGCTTTCTGTAGCTGTCGCTGTAACAGAAGTAGCGCATAGTGAGATAAAAGAACCTAAAGCTGTAATGGAAACAACACTATCTTTATTTCCAAAGCTTTCCGCAACCTTTGCGGATAAAAGAATAACGACACCAATTGCCATCATATTCATAGTTCCGTAGTTCGCAGCAGTGAATAATGCTTTAAAAGTACCTAGCCAAGCAAAACCTGGAACATTCGCTAAAGACATATAGCCTTCTGTTGTATTACATACAACATTCGCAAACAAAGTACAGAAAGAACCAATGATAATAATTGGCATAAGATCCGTAAAAGCATCACGGATAGCAGATAGATAACGATTGTTTCCAATCTTACCTGCAATCGTCAACATGACGTTCATAAATTTTTCGTTCATAAGTGAAACCCCTTTCAATGAAGATAATTTATCATTGAAAATAATTATTAAAAATGATATTTTTTATATAATAAATATATGATTTATAATATATATTTAAGAGGCAACTATGAAT
>CAVJMM010000007.1:0-54200 GCA_963650865.1 Eubacterium sp. AM49-13BH
TAAAAGAATTCATGAAAAAGTCAAAGCAGATGATGAAATGAGGAAAGACTACATGATGTTCAAGGAATTTGTAAGAGAAGTAAATCGAGAAGAAAATACAATATCAAATGCCAAGGCAAAAGAAGAGGGTATTTCAATTGGTGTAGAGCAGCGCAATTTAGAGTTAGCGAAACAAATGTTATTGGAACATGAATCATTGGATAAGATTGAGAAATACACCGGCTTGTCAAAAGAAGTAATTCAGAATTTAACGAAATAATAAAAAAGTAAGAGTTTACTTTCTTTACATTTTGGTCGTTTTCTACTAACATAATAGCGGATTTGTACTGTAGTATTTATTGTGTATCAAGGAAGGAAAACAAGAATGAAAAAAATTGCTTTAGCTTCGGAAACAACAGACAGAAACACACAATTAGATAGTTGGAAACTATCCAAGAGAAACTACAGTATCAAACTGTCTATATAACTTTTTTACAGCTGATGGAGGAGTCCGTTAGCTGTTTTTGATTGTAGGAGGAAAAATCATGAAAAAAGTCGCAATTGTTATGGGAAGTGATTCTGATGCACCAGTTATGGCAAAAGCAGTGAAAGTGCTAGAAGGGTATGGAATTCCTTATGAAGCACATGTTTATTCTGCTCATCGTACACCAGAACAAGCCGCAACATTCGCTAAGAAAGCAAAAGAAAACGGCTTTGGTGTCATTATTGCAGGGGCAGGTATGGCAGCAGCTTTAGCGGGTGTACTAGCCGCAAATACAACATTACCAGTGATAGGTGTTCCATTAAAATCAGCAGTATTAGAAGGAACTGATGCATTACTAGCGACTGTCATGATGCCTAGTGGTATTCCAGTAGCTACAGTAGCGATAGATGGTAGTAAAAATGCAGCTTATTTAGCTGCAGAAATCATTGCCTTGGGGGATGAAGAATTATCAAATAAAATCGCAGAAGATCGTAAAAAACAAAGCGAAACTGTGTTAGAAAAAGATGCACAATTAATGAGTAAATTAAAGGAGTTATAAGATGGAAAAGAGTTATTCAAATG
This sequence comes from Eubacterium sp. AM49-13BH, assembly GCA_963650865.1. Lineage (GTDB taxonomy): Bacteria > Bacillota_I > Bacilli_A > Erysipelotrichales > Erysipelotrichaceae > Bulleidia. The sequence goes on from CAVJMM010000007.1 coordinate 1,046, forward strand.
CTTATAAAGAAGCAGGTGTTGATGTAACAGCAGGATATGAATCCGTTGAACTTATCAAAAAAGATGTACAACGTACAACCATTCCTGGGGTATTAGGTGGAATTGGTGGCTTTGGAGGACTCTTTGCCCCAGACTTAAAAGACTATGAAAAACCAGTCTTTATTTCTGGTACGGATGGTGTTGGTACAAAGCTGAAGCTTGCGTTTTTGATGGATAAACACGACACGATTGGAATTGATTGTGTTGCGATGTGTGTAAATGATGTTATTTGTGCAGGTGCAAAACCATTGTTTTTCTTAGATTACATTGCTTGTGGAAAGAACATTCCAGAAAAAATTGCGACAATTGTCAAAGGTATTGCAGATGGATGTGTTGAAAGTGGTTGTGCACTCGTTGGTGGAGAAACTGCTGAACATCCAGGCATGATGCCTGAAGAAGAATATGATCTTGCCGGATTTACAGTTGGTATCGTAGATGAAAAGAAAATTTTAGATAAGAAAAATGTAAAAAGTGGAGATGTAATCATTGGACTTGCATCTACTGGTGTACATTCCAATGGCTTCTCTTTGGTTAGAAAAGTATTTGATATTGATAATGCGGATGTATTATCTCAATACAAAGAAGAATTAAATGGTAAGACATTAGGAGAAGCATTGTTAGAACCAACACAGTTATATGTAAAACCAATTCTGAAATTATTAGAAGAAGTTGATGTTCATTCTATTTCTCATATTACAGGTGGTGGTTTCTATGAAAACTTACCACGTGCTTATGGTGATAACTTGAACGCAAATATTCAAAAAGGTTCATGGGAAGTATTGCCAATCTTCAAACTTATTCAAGAAAAAGGAAATATTTCTGAACATGATATGTTTAATACTTATAACATGGGTATTGGTATGGCAGTCATTGTAGATCAGAATGATGTAGAAAAAACAATCTCTGTTTTAAAAGAATCAGGAATCAAGGCAAGTGTCATTGGTGAAATGAGTGAAGGTGATCACTCTGTGGTAATCCAATGAGAAAGATTGCAGTAATGGTTTCTGGTGGTGGTACCAATCTACAAGCACTCATTGATGCAGAAAAATCAGGTAAGATTCCTCATGGAAAGATCACTTTGGTTGTTGCTTCTAATGAATCTGCTTATGCTTTAGAAAGAGCGAAACAAAATGGAATTGAAAGTGTTGTTGTGAAAAGAAAAGATTATGAAAATCAAGATGCATTTGATGAGGCAATTGTTTCTACTTTAAAACAACATGATATTGATATGGTCGTTCTCGCGGGATACCTAAGTATTTTAGGAATGCCAGTCATTCAAGCATATAAAGATCGAACCATTAATATTCATCCATCTTTGATTCCTTCTTTTTGTGGAAAGGGCTTCTATGGATTGAAAGTACATGAAGCTGCATTAGAAAGAGGCGTTAAAGTCACTGGTGCGACGGTTCATCTAGTTAATGAAATTCCAGATGGTGGAAAGATTTTAAAACAAAAAGCAGTCTATATTGAAGCTGGTGATACACCAGAAATCTTACAAAGAAGAGTTATGGAACAAGCGGAATGGATTTTATTACCAGAAGCATGTGAAGAACTCGCAAAACAATTAGATGAAGGGAGAATAAAATGACAGTTGATTTAATTGATTATTTGAAGAATAACGAATATCCAGGACGTGGTATCGCAATTGGTAGAACACCATGTGGTAGAAATCTTCGTATTGCGTATTGGATTATGGGTAGAAGTTCTAATTCCAGAAATAGAGTCTTTACAGAAACAGAAGATGGAATCAAAACAGAAGCTTTTGATCCTGCAAAGTTAGAAGATCCATCTTTGATTATTTATCATCCTGTTAGGAAGCTAGGAAAACAAACAATTGTAACAAATGGTGATCAAACAGATACGATTTGGAATGCATTGAAAGAAGGTAAGAGTTTTGAAGATGCATTACGCACAAGAACATTTGAACCAGATGGTCCTAACTGGACACCACGTATTTCTGCACTTGTTGAAGGTGCTGGATATAAGATGTCTATTCTTAAAAGTTTAAATGAAGAAGGTAGTGCAGTGGGTCGTTACTTCTTTGATTATCCAGAAGAAGAAAAAGGATTTGGACATTTGATTACAACATATAAGACAAACGGAAATCCAATTCCATCTTTTGAAGGAGAACCAATTAAGTGGGAAATGGTTCATGAAAAGTTTGATTTATGGGCACCACATGTTTGGGAAGCATTAAATGAAGATAACAAAGTTTCTTTATATACATGTCATATGAATATTGAAACTGGTGAAACTCAAGTACAAATTTTTAATAAAAACAAATAAGGAGAAAACATGTCTAAAGAACTTGCACTAAAGTATGGATGTAATCCAAATCAAAAACCATCACGCATTTATATGGAAGAAGGAGAACTTCCAGTTACTGTTGTTAATGGAAAACCAGGCTATATTAATTTCTTAGATGCTTTAAATAGCTGGCAACTTGTAAAAGAATTAAAGGAAGCAACAGGATTACCTGCTGCAGCATCTTTTAAGCACGTTTCTCCAGCAGGTGCAGCAGTTGGATTACCTTTATCAGATACAGATCGAAAGATTTACTTTGTTGACGATACAGAATTATCATCAATTGCTTGTGCGTATGTAAGAGCACGTGGTGCGGATCGTATGTCTTCCTATGGAGATTGGGTAGCATTGAGTGATGTTTGTGACGCAGATACTGCTCGTTTATTAAAGAAGGAAGTATCTGATGGTGTGATTGCTCCAGGCTATACAGAAGAAGCTTTAGAAATCCTAAAACAAAAGAAAAAAGGAAACTATAATGTTGTTCAAATTGATCCAAATTATGTACCAAATGAAATTGAACATAAACAAGTATTTGGAATTACTTTTGAACAAGGAAGAAATAATATTAAGATTGATGAATCTTTATTAACAAATATTGTAAGTGAAAATAAGAATCTTCCAGAAAACGCAAAAAGAGATTTGATTATTGCCTTGATTGCACTTAAATATACACAATCTAACTCTGTTGCTTACGCAAAAGATGGTCAATGTATTGGAATTGGTGCAGGACAACAATCACGTGTCCATTGTGTTAGACTTGCTGGTAATAAAGCAGATAATTGGTGGTTGAGACAAAATCCAAAAGTATTAGCTTTACCATTCAAAGAAGGGATTCGTAGAGCTGATCGTGATAATACAATCGATGTGTATATTTCTGATGAATATGATGATGTATTAAGAGATGGTACCTGGGAAAACTTCTTTACAGAAAAACCAGAAGTTCTTACAAAAGAAGAAAAGAAAGAATGGTTATCTCAATTGAATGGTGTTTCTTTAGCATCTGATGCATTCTTCCCATTTGGAGATAATATTGAAAGAGCACATAAGAGTGGTGTGGAATATATTGTTGAACCAGGTGGTTCGATTCGTGATGATAATGTGATTGATACATGCAATCGTTATCATATGACATTAGCGTTCAATGGAGTACGTTTGTTCCATCATTAATAAGAGGTAAAACAAATGAAATTATTAGTTGTAGGATCTGGTGGAAGAGAACACGCAGTGATCCGTAAATTAAAAGAAAATAAAGAGATTGAAAAGATTTGGTGTGCACCAGGAAATGGTGGTATCTCTGCAGATGCAGAATGTGTAGATATCAAAGCGACAGATAAAGAAGCAATGGTGAAATTCGCAAAAGATAATGCTGTTGATTTCTGTATCGTTACACCAGATGATCCACTTGCTTTAGGAATGGTTGATGATTTAGAAGCAGAAGGTATTCCATGTTTTGGACCAAAGAAAGATGCTGCAATCATTGAGGCTAGTAAAGCTTTTTCAAAAGATTTGATGCAGAAATATCATATTCCAACTGCAGAGTATCAAATTTTTGATGATGCGAAAAAAGCTTTGCAATATATTGAAGAAAAGAATACATTCCCTGTTGTTATCAAGGCAGATGGATTAGCACTTGGCAAAGGTGTTTTGATTTGTGAAACATTAGATGACGCCAAAAGTGCGTTGCGTGAAATGATGATTGAACATATCTTTGGACAATCTGGTAATACAGTTGTTGTAGAAGAATTTATGACAGGTCCAGAAGTATCTGTATTAGCTTTTACAGATGGAAATGTTGTAAAGCCAATGATTTCTTCTATGGATCATAAAAGAGTCAATGATCATGATGAAGGATTAAATACAGGTGGTATGGGTACCATTGCACCATCCCCTTATTACACAAAAGAAATTGCGGATGTATGCATGAATACAATATTTCTTCCAACAATCAAAGCGTTGAAAGAAGAAGGAAGAACTTTTAAAGGTTGTTTATATTTTGGTTTGATGCTTACACCAAATGGACCTAAGGTCGTTGAATACAATTGCCGTTTTGGTGATCCAGAGACACAAGTTGTATTGCCTTTGTTAGAATCGGATTTATACACAATTATGCAAGCATGTCATGATGGAACACTTGCAAATGTGGATGTAAAGTGGAGCGAAGAAGCATGTGCTTGCGTTGTTGAAGCGAGTGGTGGTTATCCTGTGAAATATGAAAAGGGTTATGAAATTTATGGCTTAGATGAAAATGGTCAACATGAAGGGGTTGTCATTTATCACGCAGGAACAAAGAAAGAAAATGGAAAGTACTATACAAATGGTGGTCGTGTTTTAGGTATTACTGCTAAGGGTACAAATTTACAAGAAGCTTTAGATAAAGCTTACGCTGTTGTAAATGAAGTTGGATTTGATAAGATGCATTATCGTACAGATATTGGGAAAAAGTAAGGAGAGTATATGAGTGTATATCGTTGCTTTGTAGAAAAGAAAACACCGTTCGCCACAGAAGCGCATGGTGTAAAAAGTGATTTGAAGATTGCGTTAATGAATGATGATGTTGAATCTGTTAGAGTGATTAATCGTTATGACATTGAAAATATTGATGCAGATGATTATAAAATGGCAGAAAAAACGATTCTTTCAGAACCACAAGTAGATACGTTATATGAAGAAGAAGCACCAACTCCTGCAAGTGATGAATATGTATTAGCAGTAGAATATCTTCCTGGTCAATTTGATCAAAGAGCGGATTCTGCTTCTCAATGTATTCAATTAGCAACAATGAAACAAAAACCAGATGTACGTAGTGCTAGACTTTATTACATCAAAGGTCAATTAACAGATTCTGATAAAGAAAAAATCAAGAAAACGTTAATCAACCCTGTAGAAGCACGTGAGGCAAAATTAGAAAAGCCAGAAACGATTCAACAAGTCTATGAAAAACCGGAACTACCAGAAGTATTAAATGGTTTTATTGATTTAGATGAAAATGGATTAGAAAACTTTAGACAAGAAAATGGACTTGCAATGGATCTTGCAGATATTAAATTCTTACAAGATTACTTTAAGAATGAAGAAAAAAGAGATCCACGTATTACAGAAATCAAGGTAATTGATACATATTGGTCTGATCATTGTCGTCATACAACATTCAATACAATTATTAACGATGTAGATATCAAAGATCCACATATTCAACAGGCATATGATGAATATTTAGATTTAAGAAAAGAAGTTTATGCTGGCAAAACAGAAAAACCACTTTCTTTGTGGGATTTAGCTACGATTGGTGTAAAAGCACTCAAGAAAGATGGAAAGTTAAAAGATTTAGATGAATCAGAAGAAATTAATGCTTGTTCTGTAAGAATCAAAGTAGATGTTGATGGTAAAGATGAAGATTGGTTATTGATGTTTAAAAATGAAACACATAACCATCCAACAGAAATTGAACCATTTGGTGGTGCAGCAACATGTTTAGGTGGTGCAATTCGTGATCCACTATCTGGTAGAAGTTATGTTTATCAAGCAATGCGTGTAACAGGTGCTGCAGATCCTCTTACACCAATTGAAGATACATTAGAAGGTAAACTTCCACAAAGAAAGATCGTTACAACAGCAGCAGCTGGCTATTCTTCTTATGGTAACCAAATTGGTTTAGCTACAGGTCATGTTACAGAAATCTACCATCCAGGTTACGTCGCAAAGAGAATGGAAGTTGGTGGTGTGATTGCAGCAGCTCCAAGTGAAAATGTTGTGCGTGAAAGACCTGAAGCAGGTGATGTAGTTATCTTATTAGGTGGCAAAACAGGTCGTGATGGATGTGGTGGAGCTACTGGTTCTTCCAAATCTCATAACGTAGAATCTCTAGCCAAAGATGGTGCAGAAGTACAAAAAGGTAATGCACCAGAAGAAAGAAAACTCCAAAGATTATTCCGTAATCCAGAAGCAACAAAACTCATTAAAAGATGTAATGACTTTGGCGCTGGTGGGGTATCTGTTGCGATTGGTGAACTCGCAGATGGTTTGCACATTGATCTAAACAAAGTACCTAAGAAATATGAAGGCTTAGATGGAACAGAACTTGCTATTTCAGAATCACAAGAAAGAATGGCAGTTGTTGTTCGTAAAGAAGATGCTGAAAAGTTCCAAAAACGCGCAGATGCAGAAAATCTAGAATCTACAGTTGTTGCGGAAGTAACATCTGAAGCAAGAATGATTATGTATTTAGATGGTGTAGATATTGTGAATATTTCTAGAGACTTCTTAAATACAAATGGAGCAAAGCGTTATACAAATGTAGAAGTAGAAAATCATGAAGATAAGAAAATCGTTCTTGAAACAAAACCAATGGTTGAAAGAATGAAGGCGCTCGCAAGTGATCTCAATGTTTGTTCTCAAAAAGGTCTTGTAGAAAGATTTGATTCTACAATTGGTGCAGGAACAGTATTGATGCCATTTGGTGGTAAAACACAATTAACACCTGCACAAGCAATGTGCGCAAAGATTCCTGTGTTAGATGCAGAAACAAATACAGCTTCCTTAATGTCTTGGGGATTTGATCCATATGATATGAGTGAAAATCCATTTACAGGTGCACAAGAATCTGTTATTTCTTCCATTGCAAAGATTGTAGCTGCTGGTGGTTCTTATCACCATGCATGGATGTCCTTTCAAGAATATTTTGGCCACATGTATACAGATCCAAAGAGATGGGGACAACCATTCTCTGCATTACTTGGTGCTTTAAAAGCACAACAAGAATTAGAAATTGGTGCAATCGGTGGAAAAGACTCTATGTCAGGTACATTTGAAGATATTGATGTTCCACCTACACTTGTTTCCTTTGCGGTTTCTACATGTAAAGCAAATAAAGTCATTTCTACAGAATGGAAAAAAGCAGGGCACAATGTATATGTAGTAAAACCAAATTATGATGCATATGGCAATCCTGATTGGATGAGTGTAAGAGATACATTTGATACTGTTGAAAAATTGATTCAAGATGGTAAGGTTTCTTCTATTTGGACACTCGAAAATGGAGGGTGTGCAGAAGGTATCTTGAAGTGTGCTTTAGGTAATCGTATTGGTTTTGCGATAGATGGCTCTATTGCCAATGATGATCTATTCCAAAAGTGCTATGGCGCATTTATGATTGAAACAGATCAACAATTAGATTGTGGAACATTACTTGGTAAGACAATCGATAACTTTGAACTTGTAACAAATGAAGGTGTGATTTCTTTTGAGGAATTACAAAAAGTATATGAAGATAAACTACAACCAGTATATCCATATACAGATGTGAATCCACAAAAAACAATCGAAGAAATCAACTATCATTCGAATGAAGTTTTACATGCAAGTTATACAGTAAATAAACCACATGTATTGATTCCAGTATTCCCTGGAACAAACTGTGAATGGGATACAGCACATGCTTTCCAAAGAGCAGGTGCAGAAACAGAAATCTATGTGATTAAAAACCTAACAAGTGAAGCAATTGAAAAAAGTGCAACGGAATTCGCACAAAAGATTCATCAATCACATATTATCGCAATTCCAGGTGGATTCTCGGGTGGTGATGAACCAGAAGGCTCTGCGAAATTTATTACAGCTTTCTTTAGAAATCCAAAAGTAAAAGAAGCGGTAACAGATTTATTAGATAATCGTGAAGGTTTGATGTGTGGCATCTGTAATGGATTCCAAGCATTGATTAAATTAGGATTGGTTCCATATGGAAAGATTATCGATACAGATGCACATTGTCCAACATTAACATTTAATACAATTGGTAGACACCAATCTATGTTAGTCAGAACAAGAATTGCTTCGAATAAATCACCATGGTTAAAACATACAAAACCAAGAGAAATTCACACAGTTGCGATTTCTCATGGAGAAGGTAGATTTGTTGCGGAAGATGATGTATTAAAACAACTCATTGAAAATGGACAAGTTGCTACACAATATGTTGATTTAGATGGTAAACCAACAAGTGATGTACGTTACAATCCAAATGATTCCTATCTCGCAATAGAAGGAATCACTTCACCAGATGGAAGAGTGTTTGGTAAGATGGGACATTCTGAAAGAAGTGGAGAAAATATGTATGTAAATATTCCTGATCAGAATCTAGAAGAAGAAATCTTCAAGAGTGCTGTAGAATATTTCAAATAACAAGTAAAAAGGATATTGGCTTTCAATATCCTTTTTACATATGAATTACTTCATCAAATAATTCTTCAATTCCTTCTGGTAAATAATGAGCAACCGCAATGATTGTTCTTTCACTCTTTAAGAACGTTTCATAGATTTCTTTTGCGGTAGATTCATCTACAGCATTAGCTACTTCATCCATTAATACCACTGGATGATAATCATATAATTCTCTAGCTAAACAAACTCTTTGAATTTGACCACCAGATAATTTCTTTGCGTTATCTTCTAAATGAATTTGATTTGTATCAATCTTAGAATTTTGAATGGATTGATTCAAATCTTTTTCTGTTCTACCTAGTTCAATATTGTTTTTAACAGTGTCATCAAACACATAGCTATCTTGTGTGATCATACCAATGATTGTATGAATTTGATTTTGAGAAATCTTTGTATAATCAATATTTCCAATTGTAATAGAACCATCATAATTCTCTAATTGTTTGAATATCAATTTTAAGATTGTTGATTTTCCACAACCAGAAGATCCAAAGATCAAATATTTCTTTCCACTTTTAAACGTGTATGAGAAATTTTGAATAACTTGTTGATCAGGAATATAAGAGAAAGAAATTTGCTTGCATGTTATATCATAATTGGGAATGATTTGTTGTTCTTTTTCTTCTTTAGCAATGATATTTACTTTCTCTTGATACACTGCATCATATCCATTGATTCTTGTATAAGATGCAAATAGATTGCTGAGATTATTGAAGAAAGTACCAGCAATATTACCAACAGATAAAATGGTACCTGGTAATATGCAACCTTTTGCAATAAGCACTACAGTAAAAATGAGAAGTAAAATTTGGCCGGATGCACTGACAGATATAGGAATTTCATTGAGAAGAGATTGCAAGTTTCTAACTTTAACAATTTGATGCTCGTATTCTTCTCCACATAAATTTAATTTATTGATCATTGTTTCTTGTCTGTTATATGAATTCCACACAGTTTTACCATTCAAAATATCAGTGGAATGATCAAGATATTCTTTTTGTAGATTAGAACTTCTCTTTTCTGCTTGTTTAGAACTTTTCTTTTCAAGAAATGGAACAAGTGAATGAAAAGCAAATAATAGTAGGGAAAATAACATGACAGACCAGTGAATATACACTAAAGCAATTAGACTGATGATGGAATAAATAGATGCATCTGAAACGATAAAAAGATTTCGAATAGCTTCTTCTATACGAGCTGAGTCATTGTTTAATGCATTGATTGAAGTAAGAGAATCTGTTGTTGGTTCAGTAGAAACATAGGCAATCTGATTCCTGTAACTAATCATAGAGTTTTTTATTGTTGTATTTTGGCACATCTTGTAAAAATATTCGAAAAAGCACGCTGATAAAAACAGCAAAAGATTAATAATCAAAACATAAATAGATTCATTATATTCTCCGTTAATAACATATTGCGTGAATGTTGTTAATTGGAGAGAGGATATTGTTGATAAAACTGCAGATAATAAATCAAAAAAGATAGCGAATAAATATGATTTAGGGCTTTTAAGAAGTAATTGAAATATATTGTTATCTTTGTTCATATTGACAATCTCCTAATTCATTTTTTCGCTTGGAACAAGTTAAAGCTCTACATTGTTTTATATTAATGCACCGTAAGCATTTAGACAAATCAACTAAGCAATCTGTTTTATTATTGGAATTTAATTGTACTTTTTGGTTGCTAATTTTTCCAATTTGATTCCATTCATCATTCAAAGCAACAGTGCATTTAACAATTGAACCATTTGGTCTGAATGTATAACAATTTTTTTGTGCACCATAACACTGAAGTGTATTTGGCGCATCTAAATCGATTTTTAATCCGAATGATTTTGCAATGCTAATATTTTCTGCATGGATGGAATTCAAAGCGTCATAACTAGATAACTTATAATAATCACTTTCAAACACTTTGTGGATATCTAATGAGAATCTATCATCATCTTGAATGATATTAGCTAATTCTTGATAAAAGTTTTTGTTGTTAGAAGAAGTATCTGTGATATTTACACGAATTTGGCAACTTTGAATTAGGTGCCTTTTTAGAAATTTTATATTTTCCATTATTACTGAATAGGTTGGACTACCGTCAGTAAGAACTCTTGTTAGGTTTTGAGATTCACCGTCAACTGTTATTTGGTAGTTTAAAATATCAGCTTGATCTAATAGAGAAATTGTAGAATTGGTAAGTGTATAACCATTAGTTGTAATAGATGAGATAATTTTATAATTTGTTCTGAGAGGTTTTATCATATTTGAAAAAGTTTTTATTTCATTGATTTTTAATAATGGTTCACCACCAAACCAGTTAATTAATATACATTTCCATTTCTTTTCTTGGAGTTTCATTTTAAAAAAGTTGAAAATAGCTTCGTAATTAAGTGTGTCTTCTTTAGTGCTATGATTTTCGTAACAGTATGTGCATCTAAAGTTACATCCTTCTGTAGGCATCAAAATCAATCTGAGGAAATCGTCGTTTTCTTCGTAATAAGAATGAATTTCATCGTTAAACTCCTGTTGTTTTAATAAAAATCCATTTGCATGAAGAAAAGAGGCAACTTCATCGGTTGTTGTTTCTGATCCATTAAATATAATGTTATATAAACAATCTTTATATTCTTCTTCAATGGCTATTTCTTTGTCTGTATAAGTATTGATTAAATTTATTGAACTATCTTTATTGTTAATGATTTTAATATATCCGGGCACGTAATACATAATTATTTTGAAATGATAAAATGAGATGAAGAAAAAAGAAAATTGAATTGTTCAATTTTCTTTTTTTGCCTTAGCACTTATTTACAGTACAAGTTCTGTTGATGTTTAAATCAGAATAAACTGTTGGCTTTTTTCCTTCATTTACAACTTTCATTTCCTTTTCCTCCTCGATATTTAGTATACTATTGATGTTTTCTGAGCATTCATCGATCTATGGATTAGTTATGCAAAGTTTGAATAAAAAAGAAGGATGGTTGATTACAAGGGTATGAAAAATTTTATAAATAGCAGATGGTTATTGATGGAATATTTAAATGCGTGCGACATGTATGGCACCAATGCAGATATAGCTAAATATTTATATGAAAATCACGATAAATTATTAACGCAATCATTAAATAAAATTGCTTCTGATAGTTATTTTTCTCAATCGAGTTTATCTAGATTTTTTAAAAATGTTTGTGGAGCTAGCTTGGATGATTATAGAAAGGGAGATGCGTTTGGAATTGGATATATTCAATCTTATTTAACTCATCCAAATGAATTTTCATTTGATTTATTTAGGGAAAATCTAGAAAAAAATATAACATTTCTAGAAAACAACAATTTGAAATTAAAAAATTTAGCAAGAAATTTAGAAACCCATAACAGAGTGCTTTTTTTAGGGAATGCTCAACCACTTAATACAACTTATTCGTTACAATCAGCTCTTGTTTATTATAATCATCCTTCATATGCACCATATAATTATTTATCTCAAGAGAAATTAGCAAGTGACTTTGGTGAAGGAGATATGATTATTGGACTAGTGTTGGATGAAGCTTGGGTGTCAACAACGATTGCACAATCTTTCAAACAGATTTTATCGAATTCGAATGCATATAAAGTTGCAATTGTTCCAAATAATAATAGTTCATCAATAGAGTATTTTGATGAGTCGATTGTTTTAGATAGCAGTGATGGTTTTGACAATTATATGAGTCTAATAATGATATTTGAAGTTTTAACGGAAATGTTTTTATCAGAATGTTATTGTGAAACACAAAATAAAAATAATCGTAATGACTGATATCAATACGACTATTTTTTGAATAAAAACCAATGCAATCGCATTAGTTCTTCTTTTCACCAATCCATTTTAATTCATATTCACCAGTTACTTCTAATGTTCCACCATTTGTTAGATCAATAGAATCTTCTGTTTCGTAATAATCTCTTACTCTACCTAGTGAATCTTTAACATGTAAGCCAGCATCATTTAATGCCTTTACTTTATAGATACCAGGTCTTAATGATTTAGGGATGTCATATACACCAGGTGTGATTCTTAATTCATTATCATTTTGGATATAGATAAGATGCTCATCTTTGTGATGTTTTGCAGCATTTACTTTTTGATAGAATCTTTCTCTAATGAAAAATAGTTCTGCATTTTCAACAGCGTAAGAGAATGTTTTTGTTGGAGTAATGACTTGTATTCTATCAGTATAGTCTGTGTTACGTACAACATAACCTAATCTATGACAGTTAACAATGTGTTCACTCATGAAGTAAACAGCTGCTTCTGTTTCATACAACATGCCTTCAATCTTTACTGATTCTTTCTTATTAACTGCATCTGGAATGTTATTGATTGTATTCTTTCTGATTTCAACAATACTTCTAGGTGCATATTCATTTGGAATACTACTAGCGGAAACTCTGAGGTTTGCACGTATTGCGTTGATGCAATGTTCACCTTCATGTAAAAGAATCTTTGGCAATGGGTATAATCTGGCAATAATATCTTCTGGCTTATTTGTCTCTAGATATGTATCCATGATCATATCTTTCATGTGTGGCTGTGCCGTTACGATTCTTTGGAAAATGTCATATTTCATAGGTAAACCATAATTACTTATGATTTCTCTACAGTTCTTACATAAATAATGCCCATCTGATAGTTTTTCTGGTCTATTAAATAATCCACCTGTTTGTGACAGACAGAAATCACATACTTTTTTTGCCATAAGAAATCTCCTTGCTTACGATATTATAACCGATAAACGAAAAATGGAAAATAACATGCATATTATATAGCGTGGAAAAGATTTGACACGCACGGTTCTGTTGATTTGAAATATTTTTGAAAAAAGTGTTGACATAAGAATGATAGAGAATGTAATATATACGGGCTTAGTGAGTTTTGGCTTTACCATGTCGTGAAGCCAAAAAATAAGACTAAGAATGACGCACACGGTATCGTGTGCATGAGCGAAAGGAGAAAGAAAATGCCAACAATAAACCAGTTAGTACGCAAAGGCCGTACTGATAAAGTTTACAAGTCAAAGTCCCCTGCATTAAACAGAGGATTCAACAGTTTGAAAAACAGACCTACAAATTTGAGCAGCCCTCAAAAGAGAGGTGTTTGTACTCGTGTAGGTACAATGACTCCTAAGAAGCCAAACTCTGCATTAAGAAAATATGCCCGTGTAAGATTATCCAATGGTATGGAAGTTACAGCATATATTCCAGGTGTAGGACATAACTTACAGGAACACTCCGTAGTTATGATCAGAGGTGGCCGTGTTAAGGATCTACCAGGTGTTCGTTACCACATCATCAGAGGTACATTAGATTGTGCTGGTGTTAACGACAGAAATCAGTCCCGTTCATTATACGGTGCTAAGAAACCAAAGAAGTAAGAGATAGAGAGGAGAAATTAATATGCCAAGAAAAGGTTATGTAGCAAAGCGTGACGTATTACCAGATCCAATCTATAACTCAAAGTTAGTTACAAAGTTAATTAACAAGATCATGATTGATGGTAAGCGTGGAACAGCACAAACAATTTTGTATGATGCATTCGCTTCAATCGAAAAGAAAACAGGCGAGAACCCAATGGAAGTATTCGAAAAGGCTCTCGGAAATGTAATGCCTCAATTAGAATTGAAGGTAAGACGTGTGGGTGGTGCAAACTACCAAGTACCAGTAGAAGTATCTGCTGAAAGAAAATTAACATTAGGTCTCAGATGGATCGTTAACTATTCTAGATTACGTCATGAGAACACAATGGAAGAAAGACTTGCTAACGAAATTATGGATGCCGCTAATGGAACAGGCGCTTCTGTTAAGAAGAGAGAAGATGTTCATAAGATGGCTGAAGCAAACAAGGCGTTTGCTCACTTCCGTTGGTAATTAGAGAAAGGAGCTAATAATGCCAAGAGAGTTCCCATTAAATAAGATTCGTAATATCGGAATCATGGCTCACATTGATGCTGGTAAAACAACAACAACTGAACGTATCCTTTATTACACAGGTAAGATTTACAAGATCGGTGAGACTCACGATGGCGCTTCCCAGATGGACTGGATGGCTCAGGAACAAGAACGTGGTATCACAATCACTTCTGCAGCTACAACATGTCACTGGAAAGACTGTCAGATCAACATTATCGATACACCAGGTCACGTAGACTTCACAGCTGAAGTTGAAAGATCTCTTCGTGTATTAGATGGTGCTGTAACAGTCCTTGACTCCAAGGCTGGTGTTGAACCACAAACAGAAACTGTTTGGAGACAGGCTTCTGAATATAAAGTTCCTCGTATCGTTTTCTCTAACAAGATGGACGCTACAGGTGCTGACTTCAATATGAGTGTTAACTCTATTGGAGATCGTTTAGGTGCTAAGGCAGCTGCAATCCAGATGCCAATTGGTGCTGAAGCAAGTTTCCGTGGAATCATTGACTTAGTAACAATGAAACAGGAAATGTATGCAAATGACTTGGGTACAGATATTCAAGTTATTGATATTGAAGATCAATTCAAAGAAGAAGCAGAAGCTAAACATGCTGAATTGTTAGAAGCTATTGCTGACTATGATGAAGATCTCATGATGAAAGTTCTTGAAGGTGAAGAACCAACAGTTGAAGAAATCAAGGCTGCTATCCGTAAGGGTGTTATGACTTCTGAATTCTTCCCAGTACTCTGTGGTTCTGCTTATAAGAACAAGGGTGTTCAAATGTTATTGGACGCTGTAGTAGATTACTTACCAGCTCCAACAGATATTGACGCTATCGCTGGACATTTACCAAATGGTGAAGAATCTAGCCGTAAGCCAAGTGATGATGAACCATTCTCAGCTCTTGCATTTAAGATTGCTACTGACCCATTCGTAGGTAGATTGACATACTTCAGAGTTTACTCTGGTCACGCTACTGCAGGTTCTTATGTATTAAATGCTACAAAGGGTAAGAGAGAAAGACTTGGTCGTCTTGTAAGAATGCATGCTAACCACCGTGCTGATATCGAAGAAGTTTATACTGGTGATATCGCTGGTGCTGTAGGTCTAAAGTTCACAACAACTTCTGATACTCTCTGTGATGAAAATGCACCAATCGAATTGATGCAGATGGTATTCCCAGAACCAGTTATCCAGATGTCTGTTGAACCAAAGACAAAAGCTGACTCTCAAAAGATGGATGCTGCTCTTCAAAAGCTTGCTGAAGAAGATCCAACATTCAGAGCTTATACAGATGAAGAAACAGGTCAAACAATCATCGCTGGTGTAGGTGAACTTCAATTAGATATCATTCTCGATCGTATGAAGAGAGAATTCAAGGTCGAAGCTACAGCAGGTGCTCCACAAGTAGCATACCGTGAAACTATCAAGTCTGAAGCTGAAGTACAAGGTAAGTTTGTAAGACAGTCTGGTGGTCATGGTCAATATGGTGATGTTTGGATCAGATTTAAACCAAACCCAGGCAAGGGATTCGAATTCGAAGATCAAACAGTTGGTGGATCAATTCCAAAGGAATTCATCAAGCCTACACAAGCTGGTCTTGAAGAAGCTCTTCCAAATGGTCTTGTTGCTGGATTCCCAGTTGTAGATATTCGTGCTGAATTATTTGATGGTTCTTACCATGATGTCGACTCAAGTGAACAAGCATATAAGATTGCTGCATCCTTAGCTCTTAAGGAAGCTGCTAAGAAATGTAACCCAACAATTCTAGAACCTATCATGGCTGTAGATATTACAGCACCATCTGAATACTTAGGTGCAGTAATGGGTGACGTTACTAAGAGACGTGGTCAAATTCGTGAACAAGAAGAAACAGGTAATGCTATTAAGGTTAAGGCATTCGTACCACTAGCTGAAATGTTCGGCTATGTAACAGATCTTCGTGGATTTACACAAGGTCGTGGTATCTTCACAATGCAGATGGACCACTATGAAGAAGTTCCAAAGAATATTGCGAAAGACATTATCGAAGCACACGCTTCTAAGTAATATTTAAAAGGAATTAAAAAATGTTGTAATTTAGTTTGCCATCAAGTAAAATGATGGCAGACTGAATAAGTTGAAAAATAAATAAACTGGAGGAAAAAACCAAATGGCAAAGGAAAAATTCGACCGTAGCTTAGAGCATGTTAACGTTGGTACTATCGGACACGTTGACCACGGTAAAACAACTCTTACAGCTGCAATCACAAAGTATCTTTCTGAGCATCCTGAAGATGGTAAGGCTGCATTCGAAGCTTATGACCAAATCGATGGTGCACCAGAAGAAAAAGAACGTGGTATTACTATCAACACAGCTCACGTTGAATACCAAACATTAAAGAGACACTATGCACACGTTGACTGTCCAGGTCACGCTGACTATGTTAAGAACATGATCACTGGTGCTGCTCAAATGGATGGTGCTATTCTCGTAGTTGCTGCTACTGATGGACCAATGCCTCAGACTCGTGAACACATCTTACTTGCTCGTCAGGTAGGTGTTCCAGCTATCGTTGTATTCTTAAACAAGTGCGACATGGTTGACGATGATGAATTAGTTGACTTAGTTGAAATGGAAGTTCGTGAACTTCTTTCTGAGTATGGATTCGATGGAGACAATGCTCCTGTAATCCGTGGTTCTGCTTACCAAGCTCTTCAAGGAGATGCTAAGTGGACACCAGCTATCAAGGAATTACTTGATGCTGTTGACTCTTATATCCCAACACCAGAACATGATAACGACAAGCCATTCTTAATGGCAGTTGAAGATGTATTCACAATCACAGGTCGTGGTACTGTTGCTACAGGACGTGTAGAACGTGGTGAATTACACTTAAACGATGAAGTTGAAATCGTTGGTATCAAGGAAACACAAAAGACAGTTGTTACTGGTATCGAAATGTTCCGTAAGACTCTTGACTATGCTCAAGCAGGTGATAACATCGGTGCATTACTTCGTGGTGTTAACCGTGAACAAATCGAACGTGGACAAGTTCTTGCTAAGCCAGGATCTGTTACACCTCATACAAAGTTCAAGGCTCAAGTTTACGTATTAACTAAGGAAGAAGGCGGACGTCATACACCATTCGTTTCTAACTACCGTCCACAGTTCTATTTCAGAACAACAGACGTTACTGGTGTAATCACTCTTCCAGAAGGTACAGAACTCTGCATGCCTGGTGATAACGTAGTTATGGAAGTTGAACTTCTTGCTCCTATCGCTATTGAAAACGGTACAAAGTTCTCTATCCGTGAAGGTGGTAGAACAGTAGGTTCCGGTTCTATTACAGAAATCGAAGCTTAATTAAATCTTATTGTTACGTGAGAGATATCCTTTGGGTATCTCTTTTTTTGTGTTATAGTCTTTCGTATGAAAAAAGGTATATTATTTGATTTTGATGGAACATTAACAAAACGATATGAATCTGCATATCATTTTTATCAACATATTATTACAGAAATAACTAAGAAAGATTATTTTTCGTTAGAAGTAGAAGAAATAGTTCAAAGGTGTTTGATTTGGGACCAATATGGAATTTATGACAAATCTTTTACATTGAACAATATCAAAGAAAATTGGGCTCCACATATGGATGTGAATTATTGGAAACAATATTGGTATGATCATTTTGATATATTTCAAATCACTTCAGATGATGTTTCTGAAACTTTAACGGAATTAAAGAAAGAATATGCATTAGGAATTCTGTCCAATGGAAATTCAGTTTCACAGCATAAAAAGATCAGCCATTCTGGTTTGGAATCGTTGTTTGATATCGTTGTTGTTGCTGGCGATTATGATATTCAAAAACCAGATCAAAGAATATTTGATATTGCTTGTGAAAAACTCGGAACAAAGCAGGAAAATACTTATATGGTTGGTGATACTTTCTTTTCTGATATCACTGGTGCAATGCATGCTGGATTAAAACCTGTTTGGTATTGTTATGAAAGAAGGCCAGTCTCTGATTTTAGTGTGCCAATTGTACATGATTTTTTAGAATTGAAACAATATTTTGCTGGTGAATCTAAATGAAATTTTATAAATTCTTAATATCTTTTCTTTTAGCATTTAGTTTAATAAGTTGTTCTATAAAACCATCTGTAGAATCTTCTGCAAATGAAGCTTATATTGCGGAAGAGGTAGAAACAGATCAAAAAGATGAAGTAGCTTTGTATATTCATTTGTATGATCATTTACCTTCTAACTACATGACAAAAAAAGAAGCAAGAAAACTTGGATGGGAAAGTGGTTCTTTATCACAGCTGATTCCGGGAAAAAGTATTGGTGGTGATGTTTATGGAAACTATGAAGGAACACTACCAAATTATAATATGTATTATGAGTGTGATATTGATACAGAAAATAAAAATTCAAGAGGTGCTAAACGAATTGTTTATTCTGAAGATGGAGATATTTGGTATACAGAAGATCATTATGATTCTTTTGAGTTATTGTATGGAGATGGTAAGTGATGGATTTGGATTTTAATAGAAAGATTTGGTTAGATGCGGATAGATTAGAAAATAAGGAATCGGCTTTAGAATATTTTAAAGAATTATTTGAGCTTTCTGATTATATAGGGAATAACTTAGATGCTTTGTTTGATTGTTTAACTGAAGCGAAAGAAGGAACTTCTTTTCTTCTTACGAAAGAATGCGTTCGAAAAATATGTGATCATGAATATGCATTTAAAGTTTTAATGGTATTAGGAAGAGCTGTAAACGAAAATCCAAACTTACGAATATTATTCCGTGAATAAGAGGAGCCTTGCAGTGTAACAAGGCTTTTTAAAATGGAACATTGTTTCACTTAGAAAGAACTATACTAAAAGTAATCGATATAAGGAGAAAACAATTATGGATTACAAAACATTAAAACCATTCCCAGAAGGATTTTTGTGGGGTGGATCAAGTAGTGCTTATCAATGTGAAGGTGCTTGGGATGAAGATGGAAAATCTCCATCTGTTTCAGACACTGCTGAGGTTCCAAAAGGGACGACAGATTTTAAAGTAGGTATTGATCATTATCATAGATTTAAGGAAGATATTGCATTGATGGCAGAGATGGGATTTAAAGAATTTCGTTTTTCTATTGCATGGCCTCGTATTATTCCTACTGGTGATGGTGAAGTGAATGAAGTCGCAGTAAAACATTATCATGATGTGATTGATGAATGTCATAAGTATGGAATTGAACCAGTCGTTACACTTTATCATTTTGACTTGCCACAATGTTTACAAGATCGTTATGATGGTTGGGCAGATAGAAAATGTATTGATGCATTTGTTCGTTACTGTAAAGTTTGTTTTGAAGAATATGGTAAGAAAGTAAAATATTTCTTAACAATCAATGAACAAAACATGATGGTTCTCTATCAAGGTTATCGTGACTATAAAGATGAAAAAACAATTTGGCAAGCAAATCATCATATGTTAGTTGCACAATCTCTAGCGATGATAGAATGTCATAAGATGTGTGATGCAAAGATTGGACCTGCACCAAATATTACAGCAATCTATCCTGCTACTTCTTCGCCAAAAGATAATTTAGCTGCAATGGATATGGATGCATTAAGAAACCGTTTGTTCTTAGATCCTGCTTGTTTAGGAGCATATCCTGAAGCAATTTTAAGTTGGTTTGAAGATAGAGGGGTTGCACCTGAGATTACAGATGCAGATTTAGAAATCTTGAAGAATGGCAAACCGGATTTTATCGCATTCAATTATTATGGAGCAGGTTGTGTTAAATATGTTTCTGTGGAAGAAGGCAAAAATTTAAAAGCAGAAGCAGCAGAAAAGAAAGATTTCATGACAGGACTTATGACATATCCTGGATTGTGCATGAATGTTAAAAATGAAAATGCAGTTTATACTTCCTATGGGATGGGAATTGACCCTGTTGGTTTGAGAGTCACTTTAAGACAACTATGGGAAAGATATCATTTACCACTCATCATTACAGAAAATGGATGTGGTGTTCCAGATAAACTAGAAGAAGATGGAACGATTCATGATGATTATCGTATTGATTATCTAAGACAACATATCAAAGCTTGCCAAGAAGCAATTACAGATGGTGTTGAATTATTTGGGTATTCACCATGGTCAGCGTTTGACTTGATTTCAACTCATCAAGGTATTACAAAAAGATATGGATTTATCTATGTCAATCGTGATGAATTTGATTTGAAGGATATGAAGAGAATTCGTAAAGATTCCTTCTATTGGTATAAAAAAGTTTGTGAATCAAACGGAAAAGAACTAGATTAACAAAATGAGAAGCAAAACCATAGTGGAAGTAGCTTCTTTTTATGTTTGATATATAGATATTGCGGTGGATATGCGGAAATATCGAATATTTGACAGAAAATAGTCGTATTTTCATGACACACTAGAGTACGTGGATAAGAATGTAGAAATTTAGATATTGTAAAAAGATATAAAAATTTCAGTGCTTAAGTTAAACTTTGAAATATTAAGTGTGATATTTATGCGATATTTTGAGATTATGACGCTCCGATGAACGTGGACATGGATAAAAATTATCGAAAATAATGAAAAAAAAGCTTGCAATAGAAAAACGATAGTAGTAATATATTTGAGCACTCGCGTAGAAGTGGGAAGTTGCCGGCACGCTGAAATGCGTTGTTACGATAGCGTGATAACCGGGGAACTCACACGGAGCGATCCCTAAAGGGGAATGAATATAAGGAGGAAAAATTCATGGCAAAGAACTCTGTAAGAATTCGTTTGAAGGCTTACGAGAACAGAAGCTTAGATGCAGCTAGCGAAAAGATCGTTAAAACTGCAACAAGCCACGGCGCAAAGAAAATCGTCGGACCTGTTCCGCTGCCTACTGAACGTGAGGTTGTAACAATCTTACGTGCAGTTCACAAGTATAAGGATTCTCGTGAACAATTCGAGATCCGCACACACAAGAGATTGATTGAGATCATCGGCCCTAGCGCAGAAACAATTGATGCATTATCAAGACTTGATCTGCCTTCTGGAGTTGATATCGAAATCAAACTTTAAGAAAGGAATCGGGTGAAATTAAATGAAAGGTATTTTAGGACGTAAGCTTGGTATGACTCAAGTCTTCACGATCGAAGGAACACTGATTCCTGTTACTGTCGTTGAAGTTAAACCAAACGTTGTTCTTCAAAAGAAGACAAAAGAAGTTGATGGCTACGAAGCTGTTCAAGTTGGTTATGAAGATGTGAAAGAACACCGTTCAAACAAACCAGCAATTGGACATGCTAAGAAAGCTAACACAGCTCCTAAGAAATTCATCAAGGAATTCAACTATGATGAAATGCTTAACCTAGAAGTTGGTTCTGAAATCAAAGCAGACATCTTCAAGGCAGGAGATATCGTAGATGTTCAAGGTACTTCTAAAGGACATGGTTACAACGGAACAATCGTTCGTAACAATGCAAAGATGGGACCTAAGTCACACGGTGGATCTAAGAACATCAGACACCAAGGTTCATTAGCGACTAATGGACGTAACAACGGTGTTGTAAACAAGGGTACAGCAATGCCTGGTCAATATGGTGGATACACTACAACAAACCAGAATCTTGAAGTAATCAAGGTTGATGCAGAAGAAGGATATATCCTTGTAAAAGGAAACGTTCCAGGACCAAAGAGAGGCCTTGTAACAATCCATACAACAGTTAAACCTAAGAAGGAAGTTACAGCTGTAGAACTTATCTCTTATGAAGGTGCTTCAGTTGAAGAAGAACTTGAAAAGGTTGAAGAAACAATCAATGAAGAATTAGCTGCAGAAACAGCTAATGAAGGAAAGTGAGGATAAAGCATGGCACAGATTGATGTATTTAATCAGGAAGCAAAATCTGTAAAACAGATCGAACTCGCTGATGCGGTCTTCGCTGTTGAACCAAACCAACAGGCAATCTATGATGCGATTCTTGCTTACCAAGCAGGATTAAGACAAGGTACTCATAGCACATTAACAAGAAGCTTCGTGTCTGGAACAGGTAAGAAGCCATTCCGTCAAAAGGGTACAGGTCGTGCTCGTCAAGGTTCTACAAGAGCTACTCAATGGAGAGGCGGCGCAATCGCATTTGGACCACATCCTAGAAAGTACAACTTAAAAACAAACCGTAAGGTTAGAAGATTAGCTCTTCGTTCTGCATTGAGCGAAAAGGTTGCAGAATCTAACTTAACAGTATTAGAAAATCTCAACTTTGATGAGATCAAGACAAAGAAGGCTGTAGCATTACTTGCTGCATTCGGATTTGAAAGAAAGACATTATTCGTTGCTGATGCATCTGAAGATTTCGACAATGCTTATCTTTCAATGAGAAACATTCCTAATGCAACATTAGTTACAGTTTCTAGCTTAAATGTCTATGACATTGTGAATGCAGACAAGATCGTATTCACAGAAACTGCTGCTGCTAAGGCAGGGGAGGTGTTCGCATGAGCGCACGTGATATTATCGTAAGACCAATTATCACAGAAAAGACAGCAATTGCTTCTAGCAAGAACAACGTTGTAACATTCGAAGTTGCTAAAAACGCTAATAAAACTGCTGTTGCACAGGCAATCAATGAAATCTATCATGTTAAGCCTGTATCTGTAAATACAGTTAACGTTCATCCAAAGACAAGACGTGTTGGACGTTATGAAGGAAAGACAAGAGCTTATAAGAAGGCTTATGTTAAACTCGCTGAAGGTGATTCAATCAACGTATTTGGCGAGAACAATGACTAATTTGATTTAGTTAAAATATCGGAGGAAATCGCTATCTCCGGATAAATGCGAAAGGAAAGAAAAAATGGCAATTATTAAATATAAGCCAACCTCTAACGGACGCAGAAATATGACTACTTTGAGCAATGACCGTATTACAAAGTCAACTCCAGAAAAGTCATTACTTGCTCCATTAAATAAGAAGGGTGGCCGCGGCAATACAGGTCGTATCACTTCCCGCCATCAGGGTGGAGGTGCTAAGCAGAAGTACAGAATTGTGGACTTCAAGAGAAATAAGGATGATGTTCCAGCAACAGTAGCTGCTATCGAATATGATCCAAACAGAAACGCAAACATTGCTTTACTTCACTATGCTGATGGTGAAAAGAGATACATCATTGCTCCAGCAAACTTAAATGTTGGTGACAAGGTTGTTTCTGGTGAAGCATGCGATATCAAGATTGGTAATGCAATGCCTCTTAAGAGCATTCCAGATGGAACATTCGTTCACAATGTAGAACTTATCGCTGGTAAGGGTGGACAAATGGCTAGAGCTGCTGGATGTTCTGCTCAGATCTTAGGTTCTGAAGGTGGTTTCGTTACATTAAGACTTTCTTCAGGTGAAGTTAGAAAAGTTCATGATAACTGCCGTGCTACAGTTGGTGTAGTTGGCAACGGCGATTACTCTTTGATCAACTGGGGTAAAGCTGGTAGAGTTAGACACATGGGCGTTCGTCCACATGTAAGAGGTTCTGCTATGAACCCTGTAGATCACCCACATGGTGGTGGTGAAGGTAAACAACCTATTGGACGTAAGTCTCCAATGACACCTTGGGGCAAGAAAGCTATGGGTGTTAAGACTCGTAAGAAGAAGGCTTCAAGCAATAAGTATATTGTAAGAAGAAGAAACGGAAAGTAATTGGAAGGAGAGAATGAGTAATGTCAAGAAGCATTAAGAAGGGCCCTTTCTGTGATGCATACCTATTAAAGAAGGTTGATGCACAGAATGCGGCAAATCAACATGAAGTAATCAAGACATGGTCACGCCGTTCAACGATTTTCCCAAGCTTCGTTGAGCACACATTCGCTGTTTACAATGGTAAGGAATTCATTCCTGTCTATGTAACAGAAGATATGGTAGGCCATAAATTAGGTGAATTCGCACCTACAAGAAAATTTGGCGGACACGGTGACGATAAGGCCGCTTAATAGGAGGAAATAAAGATGGACGTAAAAGCAACAGCAAAAACAGTTCGTGTTACTCCTCGTAAGGCTAGATTGGCACTTGACCTCGTTCGTGGAAAGAACGTTAATGAAGCATTAGATATTCTTAAGTTCTTACCTAACAAGGCAGCCGCTGAAGCATACAAGGTAGTAAAGAGCGCTGCAGCAAATGCAACAAACAATTTTCAATTAAATGAAGAAGACCTTTACATCAAGGAATGCTACGCTAATGAAGGCGTTGTCCTAAAGCGTTTCATGCCTAGAGCTAAAGGTTCCGCATCAAGCATTTTCAAGAGAACTAGCCACATCACAGTAGTGGTTAGCAATGAGAGATAAGGGAGGAAGATCAGAATATGGGACAAAAGGTTAGTCCAATCGGCATGCGTGTCGGTGTCATCCGTGATTGGGAATCCAGATGGTATGCAGATAAGGCTGATTATGGAGATCTTCTGAACGAAGATACTAAGATCCGTGAATTCCTCGAAAAGGAACTAAAGGATGCTTACATCTCCAGAATCGAAATTGAACGTACAGGAAAGAAAGACGTTAAAGTCATCATTCGCTGTGCTAGACCTGGTGCAGTAACAGGTAAGGCTGATGAAAATGGTAAGGATAATGCTTCTAAGTTAAGAGCTAGACTTGCTAAAATGACAGCTGGTAAAAACGTTAAGATGGACATCGTTCAGGTAGCAAATCCTGATTTAGATGCTCGTTTAGTTGCTCGTAAGATTTGCGAACAATTAGAAAATCGTCAATCTTTCAGAATTGCTCAAAAGAAGGCAATCCAACAAACAATGAGATCTGGTGCTAAAGGTATCAAGACTCTTGCTAAGGGAAGATTAGGCGGAGCTGAAATCGCTCGTCAAGAAGGCTATTCTAGAGGTGTAGTTCCTCTTCACACATTAAGAAGTGATATTGACTATGCTGCTGAAGAAGCTCAAACAACATATGGTAAGTTAGGTGTTAAGGTTTGGATCTGCCGTGGTGAAGTATTACCTGGTCAGATGGTTAAGGAACCTGAAGCTCCAGCTGGAAGAAGAGACAACAAGCGTGGAAACAACAGACGTCCACAACGTGGTAACAGACGTCCTGCTAGAAACGCTGCTGCAGCTGAAACAAAAACAGCACCTGTAGAAAATGCAGCTGCTGAAGGAGGTAATGACTAATGTTAATGCCTAATAGAACAAAATACAGAAGACCTCATAGATTAAGCTATGAAGGACGTGCAAAAGCTGGACGTGAATTAGCGTTTGGTGATTACGGTCTCGTAGCTGATGAAGGTGCTTATGTAAGTAGTGCACAATTAGAAGCTGCACGTATCGCCATGACTCGTTATATGAACCGTGGTGGTAAAGTTTGGATCAAAGTATTCCCACAACTAGCTAAAACGAAGAAGCCACTCGAAGTACGTATGGGTTCCGGTAAAGGTGCTCCAGATCATTGGGTAGCTGTAGTTCAGAAGGGAAGAATTCTCTTCGAAATCGCAGGTGTTGATGAAGCTGTCGCTAGAGAAGCTTTAAGACTTGCTGCTAACAAACTCTGCGTTAAAACACGCTTTGTTAAGAAGAGTGAGGAGGTTAAGAAGTAATTATGAATATTAAAGAAATCAGAGACCTCAGTAACGAAGAGCTCGAAAAGGAAGTAGTTTCCCTCAAGGAAGAACTCTATGACTTGAGATTCGCTCAAGCTACTGGTTCTCTTGAGAATCCAGCTCGTATCAAGGATATCAAAAAGACAATTGCACGTATGAAGACAGTTATCACTGAACGTGCAAATGCACAATAAGGAGGGCTATTAAGATGACAGAGAGAAATAGACGTAAGGTCCTTCGTGGAACAGTTGTTTCCGATAAAATGGACAAAACAATCGTCGTAGAGATCACTACATCTAAGGCTGATCCTAAATACGGCAGACATGTTAAATTTTCTACAAAGTTTAAGGCTCATGATGAAAATAATGAAGCTAAAGTTGGTGACATTGTAGAAGTTATGGAAACAAGACCATTATCTAAGGACAAACACTTTAGATTAGTAAAGATTGTTGAAAAGGCAGTTATTCTTTAAGACACAGGAGGAAATAAGCAATGATTCAGAACGAAAGTAGATTGAACGTCGCTGATAACACTGGTGCTAAAGAATTACTAGTCATCAGATGCTTAGGCGGCTCTAAGCGTAAGACAGCTACAATCGGTGACGTTGTTGTATGTGCTGTTAAGAGTGCTTCTCCTAACGGTTCTGTCAAGAGCGGACAGGTTGTTAAGGCTGTAATCGCAAGAACTGTTTACGGTATTAGCCGTGACAATGGTTCTTATATCAAGTTTGATGATAACGCTGCTGTTATCATTAAAGAAGATGGTACACCGGTCGGAACTCGTATCTTTGGTCCGGTCGCAAGAGAACTTCGTGACAAGGGTTACATGAAGATTGTTTCCCTCGCACCAGAAGTTTTATAAGGAGGCCGATATGAAGATCAAGACAGGCGATACAGTTAAGGTTATCACAGGTCACTATAAAGGAACTATCTCCGAAGTTAAGGCAGTATTCCCAAAGACAAACAAGGTTGTTGTTGAAGGTGTCAACATGATCAAGAAGTCTTTGAAGCCTTCTCAACAGAATCCTGAAGGTGGCATTATTGAAAAAGAAGCTCCAATCGACGCTTCTAATGTCATGGTTTATGACAAAAAGTCTAAGTCTGCTGAAAGAGTTGGCTATAAGACAAATGATAAGGGCGAAAAAGTAAGAGTACTTAAGAAGTCCGGTACAGAAATCAAGGAGGCTAAGAAGTAATGAACCGTCTCGAACAAAAATACGTTGAAACAGTTAAGCCTTCTTTGATGAAGGAATTCAATTACTCCAGCACAATGGAAGCTCCAAAGATCGTTAAGGTTGTTATCAACATGGGTGTTGGTGATGCAATTGACAATCCAAAGAACTTAGATGAAGCTGTTGAAGAATTGACACAAATTGCTGGTCAAAAGCCAGTTGTTACTAAGGCTAAGAAATCTATTGCGAACTTCAAACTTCGTGAAGGTATGCCAATTGGTTGTAAGGTAACACTTCGTGGTGAAAGAATGTATGAATTCTTAGATAAGTTATTCAACATTTCTCTTCCACGTGTTAGAGACTTCCATGGTGTTAGCAACACAGCATTCGATGGTCGTGGTAACTACACATTAGGTGTTAAAGAACAAATTATTTTCCCTGAAATCAATTTTGATAAGGTAAATAAAGTTAGAGGTATGGATGTTGTTATTGTTACAACAGCTAAGTCTAACAATGAAGCACATGCCCTATTGAAAGAAATGGGTATGCCATTTGCTAAGTAAGAAAAGGAGAACATAGAATGGCAAAGACAAGTTTAAAGGTTAAGCAGTCAAGACCGGCTAAGTTCTCCACACGTGAATATACACGTTGCGAGAGATGTGGCCGTCCACACTCTGTATTAAGAAAGTATAAAGTTTGCAGAATCTGCTTCAGAGAATTGGCTTATAAGGGTCAAATTCCTGGTGTTAAGAAGGCAAGCTGGTAAGAAAGGGGTAACGCATTATGAATATGACAGATCCTATTGCTGACATGCTAACTAGAATCCGTAATGGTGTTCAAGCTCACATGACAACAGTTGATGTAACTCCAACTTCTAAGGTTAAGGTAGAAATTGCTAAGATCTTAAAGTCTGAAGGTTATATTGAAAATTATGCCGTTGAAGGCGAGGGTATCGAAAAGAAGATTGTCGTTACTCTTAAATATGATGCTAACGATAACAAGGTTATTACAGGTATCAAGAGAATTTCTAAACCAGGTCTACGCGTTTACGCAAAGGGAGACAATGTACCAAAGGTATTAAATGGTTTAGGCATTGCTATCATTTCTACATCTAATGGAATGATGACAGATAAAGAAGCACGTAAACAACACGTTGGCGGTGAAGTCATCGCTTACGTTTGGTAAGAGAAAGAAAGGAAAACTAAATGTCACGTATCGGAAATAAAGCGATTACCGTTCCTGCAGGCGTTGAATTAACAATTGCTGAAGGGAATGAGGTGACTGTAAAGGGACCTAAGGGTACTCTTACAAAGACATTTTCCCCGTTGATGGAGATTTCTGTTGACGAAAATGTCATTACAGTCAAGCGTCCTAACGAGGAAAAGCATACAAAACAGCTTCATGGAACAACTAGAGCACTTCTCAACACAATGGTTGAAGGTGTATCTGCTGGTTTCACAAAGCAATTAAAAGTTGTAGGTATCGGTTACCGTGCAGCTTTAAAGGGTAAGACACTTAACTTAAATGTTGGTTTCTCCCACGAAGTAAATATTGATGTACCAGAAGGCGTTACTGTTGAAGTTCCTGATAACACAACAATTAACGTAAGTGGTATTGATAAGCAGATTGTTGGTCAATTTGCTGCTAATGTAAGAGCAGTTAAGAAACCTGAACCTTATGGAGGAAAGGGCATCCGTTATGCTGATGAAAATGTCCGTCGTAAGGAAGGTAAGACAGCTGCTAGTAAGAAGTAATGGGAAGGAGAGAGTAAGACATGTTTAAAATGCAAAATAAAAACGCAGAGCGTATCCGTCGTCATAAGAGAGTACGCCGCATTGTGAATGGTACTCCTGAATGCCCAAGACTTAATGTATTCCGTTCTAACGCAAACATTTATGCACAAGTTATCGATGATACTACAGGAAAGACACTTCTTTCTTGTAGCTCATTAGAACTTAAGTTAGAAAATGGCGGAAACATTGAAGCAGCTAAGAAGGTTGGCGAAGCAATCGCTAAGAAGTGCCTTGAAAACAATATCGAATCTAT
Source organism: Eubacterium sp. AM49-13BH (assembly GCA_963650865.1). Classification (GTDB taxonomy): domain Bacteria; phylum Bacillota_I; class Bacilli_A; order Erysipelotrichales; family Erysipelotrichaceae; genus Bulleidia. The sequence continues at coordinate 30,343 of CAVJMM010000007.1, forward strand.
CAAGTTTGATAGAGGTGGTTATGTATATCACGGAAGAGTTCAAGCTTTAGCTGATGCAGCTAGAGAAGCTGGACTCAAGTTCTAAGGAAAGGAGACAGAAAAAAATGCCAAATGAAAATGCAGAAGTACGTACTGCAAATACAGAAGCAGGACGTCCACAGCGTAAAGAAAATGGTCGTCGTCCTCAATTCAAGAGACGTGAACCAAAAGAATTCGACAGTGTTGTAGTCTCCATTAACCGTGTATCTAAGACTGTTAAGGGCGGACGTAGAATGCGTTTCGCAGCACTTGTAGTTGTAGGTGATCATAAGGGCCGTATCGGTTTTGGAATGGGTAAGGCAACAGAAGTTCCTGACGCTATTCGTAAAGCAGAAGAAGCTGCAAACAAGAATGTATTTAGATGCAATCTTGTTGAAGGTACAAGAACTGTACCACATTCCGTTAAAGTTACTCACGGATCAAGTACAGTATTCTTAGCACCAGCTGCTCCTGGTACTGGAGTTATCGCTGGTGGTGCAGTTCGTAACATTCTTGAACTTGCAGGTGTATCCGATGTTCTTTCAAAGGTTATCGGCTCTAGAACTGCTGTAAACGTAGTATATGCTACATTAGAAGCTCTCAAGTCAATGAGAACTGTAGATGAAATTGCAAAAGCACGCGATAAGAAAGTCGCTGAAATTAGATAAGGAGGGACTCTGGTATGAAACTAAATGAAATGATGGCTACAGAAGGAGCTCGCTCAACTAAGAAGAGAATTGGTCGTGGTCTTGGTTCCGGTAATGGTAAAACAGCTGGTAAAGGACACAAGGGTCAAAATGCTAGAAGCGGCGGTGGCGTTGCAATTGGTTTTGAAGGTGGACAAACTCCATTCTTCAAGAGAATGCCAAAAAGAGGCTTCACAAACTTCACTCGTAAAGAGTATGCAATCGTTAACGTTGAAGATCTCAACAAGTTTGATGATGGTGTAACTGTTGACTTTGCTGCAGTTAAGGCTGCTGGTTTAGTGAAGAAGGAACTTGATGGTTTGAAAGTTCTTGGCAATGGTAAGTTAGAGAAGAAGTTAACAGTTAAGGCTGCTAAGTTCTCTGCTTCCGCTAAAAAGGCAATCGAAGAAGCAGGCGGAACAGCTGAGGTACTCTAATTATGATGCGCACGTTCTCCAGCATGTTTAAGAATAAAGAAATCCGTAACAAGATTTTCTTTACTCTTGCAATGCTGTTGATCTACCGCGTAGGTTCTGCAATTCCTGTGCCGGGTGTAGATTCTTCTGCACTTGCTGATCAAATTGCAGATAATTCTATTCTGAGTATGATGAATTTGCTTGGTGGTGGTGCACTTGAGAAATTGAGTGTATTTGCGATGGGTGTTACTCCATACATCACCGCAAGCATTATCATTCAGCTATTGTCTATGGATGTTATTCCTGCATTGACAGAAATGACAAAGTCTGGACAAACAGGCAGAATGAAAATGGAAAAAATCACTAGATATTTAGGAGTTGTATTGTCATTTGTACAAGCATATTCTTTAGTCTATGGATTTGATAAGCAATACAATGTATTAACAAATTCAAATCTTTCTGGATATTTATATACGGCAACTGTTATGACTGCAGGAACAATGTTCTTGATCTGGTTAGGCGATCGTATTTCTATGAAGGGTATTGGTAATGGTTTATCCATCATTATCTTCGCTGGTATTGTTTCTAACATGCCTTCTGAATTTGTACAAGTATGGAATGTACTTGCTGGTGGTACGACGCAAGGTGAATTGTTTAATGGTATTCTTCAATTCTCATTATTCGTATTACTTTATATCATCATCATTGTCTTCGTAATCGTTATGGAGACAGCAGTTAGAAAGATTCCAATCCAGTATACAAATAGTTCTACTTATACACGTGGAAATGATGTAACATTCCTTCCATTAAAGATAAATTCAGCATCTGTAATTCCTGTTATCTTTGCACAGTCTATTATGACTGCTCCACAGATTGTTATTAGCTTCTTTAATCAAGATCTATATAAAACATTACAGAGTTATTTATCATTAAGTAGTTATACAGGTTTGGCCTTGTATGCTGTATTGACGATTTTGTTCACATTCTTCTATACAGAATTACAAGTTGATCCAGAACAAATTTCTGATAACTTAAGTAAGAGTGGTGCTTACATTCCAGGTATTCGTCCAGGAAATGAAACAAAAGCTTACTTGCATAAAGTATTGAACAGAATCACAGTATTAGGTGCTATCGCTCTTGTTATCGTTGCGATTTTACCTTATATTCTTCCTATGTTTACTTCACTTCCATCTAGTATTTCAGTAGGTGGTACAGGAATTATTATCGTAGTTGGTGTAGCTATGGAAACAATTGCTCAGTTGAAAGGTCAACTTACAACAAAAGCTTACCATGGCTTCGTTAGATAAAAAAACAAGAGGATTAGAAAAATGAATATCTTAATTATGGGGCCTGCAGGAGCTGGTAAGGGCACAATGTCCGACTTGATCCTAAAGGAATATGATATTCCACATATTTCCACTGGAGATATGTTAAGAGAAAATGTTAGAAATAACACTGAACTTGGCTTGGAAGCGAAATCCTATATGGATGCTGGAAAATTAGTTCCAGATGATGTAATCAATGCCATGGTTGAAAAAAGACTTCAGGAACCTGATTGTCAAAAAGGATATCTTTTAGATGGTTTCCCTCGTACATTAGTACAAGCAGAAGCTTTTGAAAAGATTGAAGAAAAAATTGGCAAGCCAGTTGAAAGCGTAATTGCTTTAGAAGTTGGATTCGATACACTTGTTGATCGAATCACTGGCAGACGAATCTGTCCAAAGTGTGGTGCAATCTACCACATTCATAATAAACCATCCAAAGTCGAAGGTATTTGTGATGTTTGCGGAAGTGAATTGAATCAAAGAAAAGACGATACAGTTGAACAATTGAAAGTTCGTATGGATGAATATGAAAAGAGTACAAAACCAGTTATTGGATTCTATGAAAAGCGTAATGTTGTAACAACAATTGATGCTTCTCAAGATTCTAAGGTTGTATTCGAAAAGGTTAAAGAAACTTTATCAAAGTTAAAGTAATATAATCCGGGAAAGAGATTTCTTTCCCCGGATTATTCTATTTCTTAAATATTTCCACATATAGAAATGATTACCTACGTTTCTTGTAAAATCCGCATGTAAAAGTACATCCGCATTTTAAGAGAGTATCATTTCCCTGGAAATATTTCACTAATACGTAGGTTTTTTAAAAATATCAGAGACAAAATGAATTTTTTCTGATAAAATAGACAATTGTCCGAGGAGGCAAACAAAATGAAAGTAAGACCATCTGTAAAACCGATTTGTGATAAGTGCAGAGTTATCAAACGCAAGGGCGTTGTAATGGTAATTTGCGAAAACCCAAAACATAAACAAAGACAGGGTTAATTGAATAAGGGAAAAGGAGAATAAACTATGCCACGTTTTGCTGGTGTCGATATTCCACGTAACAAGGTTATTGGAGTATCCCTCACATATATTTATGGTATTGGACCTACAACAGCTAAGAAGATTTTAGCAGCTGCAGGTGTTGATGAAACAATTAGAGCATCTGAATTAACAGATGAACAAGAAACAGCTATTCGTAATCAGATTGATGCGATCAAGACAGAAGGTGACCTTCGTCTAGAAAGAAGACTTGATATTAAGAGACTCATGGAAATTGGCTCTTATAGAGGTCTACGTCATAGAAGAAGCTTACCAGTTCGTGGTCAACGTACAAAGACAAATGCTCGTACAAGAAAAGGACCACGTCGTACAGTAGCAAATAAGAAGAAGTAATAGGAGGACGAAATGGCAGCTAATAAGAATAAAAAAGCCGTTACTCGTAAGAAGAAGGCTAAAAGAAATGTCGCTAAGGGCGTCGCTCATATCCATTCAACTTTCAACAATACAATCGTTACAATCACTGATGAAGCTGGTAACGCTGTATCTTGGAGTTCCGCTGGTGCTTTAGGTTATAAGGGTTCACGTAAGTCTACTCCTTATGTAGCACAGTTAGTATCTGAAGCAGCTGGTAAAGCTGCAGTTCAGCAGGGTATGAAATCCGTTGAAGTAAATGTTAAGGGTCCAGGTGCTGGACGTGAAGCTGCAGTTCGTTCACTGCAGACAGCTGGTTTAACAATTACAGCTATTAATGACGTTACACCAATCCCACATAACGGATGCCGTCCACCAAAGAGACCACGTGGATAATAAATAATAATAGGAGGATTGAAGCATGCAGAAATTTGAACGCGCTGATTTTGAAGTAAAAGAATACGTTGAATCAGAGAATTACGGTAAGTTTGAACTTTCTCCATTAGAGAGAGGATTCGGAACAACTATCGGAAATGCGCTTCGCAGGGTCCTGCTGTCCTCCCTACCGGGAGCTGCGGTATTCTCAATCAAGGTTGATGGTGTGTATCATGAATTCACAACGATCCCTGGTATCAGAGAAGACGTTTCAATGATTATCCTTCAGTTGAAAAAGTTGATCATGACAATCGAAGATGACGATGTTTATGATTTACAAATTTCAGCGAAAGGACCATGTACATTAACAGCTGGAGATATTATTTGCCCAGCTCAGGTTGAAATCTTGAATAAGGACCTTGAAATCGCTCACCTTGAAAAGGATGTTACTTTAGAAATGGAACTAAAGGCTAAGAATGGTCGTGGTTATGTTTCTGCTGACATCAATAAACAACTTAATCAAGGTGCATCTCAAGGAATTGGAACAGTTTATACTGATTCAATTTATACACCAATTGAAAAGGTATCCTACAATGTAGAACCTACACGTGTTGGTGAAGATGTAAAATATGATAGCTTAACTATGGAAATTTGGACTGATGGTTCTATCAACCCTCAAAAAGCACTTTCCTTAGCAGCTAAGATCTTAATTGATCATTTAGATATTGTTGCTAGTATCAATGAAGACATTTTAAACATGGATAATGTCATCATGGAAGGTACAGCTGAACAACCTAATAAAGGTCAGCAGATGATGATTGAAGATTTAGATCTTTCCGTACGTTCTTACAATTGTTTGAAACGTGCTGGCATTCAGACTGTTGAAGAATTACAACAAAAGACTGAGGATGAAATGATGAGAGTCAGAAACCTTGGTAAGAAGTCATTAAAAGAAGTGAAGGAAAAGCTAATTGAACTCGGATTAGGCTTTAAGTCCTTCGACTAATAGAGAGGAACGTATATGTGGAATCGTAAATTTGGTAGAAATGCTGATCATCGTAAAGCTATGCTTAGAAACCTTGCTACTTCCGTTATTCTCTACGGTAGAGTAGAAACAACAGAAGCTAAGGCTAAGGATATGCGTTCTGTAGTAGATGAATTAATCACTCTTGGTAAAAGAGGTGACTTACATGCTCGTCGTCAAGCTGCTGCTTACATTCGTAATGTAGTTGCTGATGAAGCTAAGTCTCAAACTGTACTACAGAAGTTATTTGATGAAGTAGCTCCAGAGTATGCTAATCGCAACGGTGGTTATACACGTGTTGTTAAGACAGGCACCCGTAAGGGTGATGCTGCTCCAATGGCATACATTGAACTTGTTTAATTAAATATCACAAATAGGAACCTATAGATGAGATATTCTATAGGTTTTTTTCTATTTTTTCAGATATTATTCATATAAAAGTGAAAGAAGACTGATATAATACTTAGGCAATGAAAAAAATATTATTAACAGTAATGACAACAACCTTATTGTTAACTGGTTGTTCAAGCTCAAATCAAAGTTCCAAAAGTTCAACTTCAACTGAAACGACAGCAAATAAGTTAAAGAATCATAAAGGTGATGCCTATGAATCTTTTTCTAGCTCTGTTGAGAATGTAAAAGAATCCATTTCATTTAGTGTTGCTGTGAATTCCACTTATACAATGAGTTATAGTGATGATACAAAAGATATATTTGAATTTGATGGCGTATTAGAAAAAGAAAAGACAGATAATGATATAAAAGCTCATGTAACACAAAATATTGAATCCAATGGTGGTACGTTCAATTTAGAAGGGTATTACTACAATGGTAAATTATACAATACGTATAATGATGTAAGTTACTATGAAGAAATGGATTACTCTGATTTAGAAGAGACAATGCTTGTTCCTTTACATTGTTATGCATACTCTCAAGATAAAATTGAATCGATCAAAGCGCAAGATGATGAAGAAGGAAATATTATTTATACAATTCAATTAAAGAATGATTCAGCTTCAGATTTATTTAGTGATCGTTATGATACGTATGGTTTAAAAAACTATGATAACTTCCAAATTTTGAGTAATGAAATTGTTGATACATTTGATGAGAATGGACATTTTATCTCAGAAACTACAACATTTGAGACTTCAGTAACAAGTAGTGATCAAACAGTTAATGTGCAATATAAAAGTTCTTTAAATTACTTAAAGATAGATAATACAGAAGTTAATATTTCTGATGATTTGAAAAAAGAACAAAAAGAATATGTGTATTATGAAGATATCGATACTTCATCTATCTCATCTGATTCTCAATATGATGATACAGAAGAAGCTACAACGGAAGCTACTTTTAAAAAACGTTTAGTGAATCGTTTGGGCTATGAAATAGAAGATGGTGTATACAAGCAAAGTTATAATGATAATGAATCCTATACAATTGACTTTGATAACTACACGTTTACTTATACACGATATAGTATTAGCTATACATATAACTGGAAAGGTAACATCAGTACAATGGGATCGTGTACAGTAAATTATGATCAAGATAAGCAATCTTCAAATTGTGAGGATAGTACCGTAGAAATGATGAAAACAGTAGAACAATACTTTGAAATGGAATTGTATTATTGTGGATTATCATTAAGTGATTTGAGAGATGAAATTCAATAGAGGAGGAATTTATGAGAGCCGTTATTTCAGTCGTTGGAAAAGATAAACCTGGTATTCTTGCATTTGTTGCGACAAAGTGTGCAAATCAAAAAATCAACATTGTTGATGTAACACAAAAAGTATTACAAGATTTATTTACAATGATGATGATCGTTGAAATTCCTAATGGATTAAAAGTACAAGATATTTCAAAAGAATTTGAAAAGTATGGGGATGAAGAAGGCTTAGATATTCATGTGATGTCTGAAGATATCTTCAATGCGATGCATACGATTTGAGGTGTATTATGAGGACAACAAATTCAGATAATATCCTAGAAACGATTCGTATGATTGAAGAAGAAAATCTTGATATTCGTACGATTACAATGGGCATTAATTTGTTAGATTGTGCAGATGCAGATATTGATAAGTCATGCGAAAAGATTTATCAAAAAATAACAACCAAGGCAAAAGACCTTGTGAAAGTTGCCAAAGAAATTGAAGGAGAATATGGTATTCCAATTATTAATCAAAGAATTACAGTTACTCCAATTTCGATGCTCGTAAGTGTATCTGGTGGTGATCCAGTGAAATACGCAATCACATTAGATAAAGCAGCAAAAGCTGTTGGTGCATCTTTTATTGGTGGATATTCTGCATTAGTTCAAAAGGGTATGACGCCTGGTGATGAAGCTTTGATTCGTTCAATTCCAGAAGCGTTAGCTTGTACAGAGCTTGTTTGTTCTTCTGTTAATATTGGTTCCACAAAAGCAGGAATCAATATGGATGCAGTAAAACTAATGGGACAAGTTGTAAGAGATAGTGCAGAAAAAACAAAAGAAAATAACTGTTATGGTGCGGCAAAACTTGTTGTATTTTGTAATGCGGTAGAAGATAATCCATTTATGGCAGGTGGATTTCATGGTGTCAGTGAACCTGATGTAGTTATCAATACGGGTGTATCTGGACCAGGTGTAGTACGTGAAGCTATTCGTAAAGCAGGAAAAGATGCTTCCATGAATGAAATTGCAGAAATTATTAAAAAGACTGCATTTAAAGTGACTCGAATGGGACAATTGGTTGGTACAGAAGCAGCCAAAAGATTACATGTTCCATTTGGAATCGTTGATTTATCTTTAGCACCAACTCCAGCGATTGGAGATTCTGTCGCTCAAATTTTAGAAGAAATTGGTTTAGAAACTTGTGGTGGACCTGGGACAACAGCTTGTCTAGCAATGTTAAATGACGCAGTAAAAAAAGGTGGTGTCATGGCTAGTTCTTCTGTTGGTGGCTTAAGTGGTGCTTTCATTCCAGTTAGTGAAGATGCTGGAATGATAGCAGCTTGTGAAAAAGGTGTTTTAACATTGGAAAAATTAGAAGCAATGACTTGTGTATGCTCAGTTGGATTAGATATGATTATCATTCCTGGAGATACAACTGCTGAAACGATTTCTGCAATCATTGCGGATGAAGCTGCAATTGGTATGATCAATACAAAAACCACCGCATGTAGATTGATTCCAGCAATTGGAAAAGAGGCTGGTGAAAAGCTTGTTTTTGGAGGATTGCTTGGTGAAGGTCCAATCATGCCAGTCAAGAAAACAAAAGCAGATATCATGATTAATCGTGGAGGAAAGATTCCTTCTCCTATCAATTCATTAAAGAACTAAAAAACTTATCCGTCTTGGATAAGTTTTTTTCTAAAGTAATGCTAAGAGATCTTCTCTTGTTAATTGTGAAGATGAAATACCATCTCCAGAAAGAATACGATTCGCAAGGTCACTCTTCTGTGATTGTAACTCTAAAATTCTTTCTTCAATCGTATCTTTCATGATCAATTTATAAACAGTAACGATATTTGTTTGACCTATACGATGTGCTCTGTCACTTGCCTGATTTTCGACAGCAGTATTCCACCATGGATCGTAATGGATAACGATATCTGCTGCAGTTAGATTCAATCCTGTTCCACCAGCTTTTAGAGAAATCAAAAATAATGGAACATCATCTTCTTGGAAGGAATCTACCATTTCAGCACGCTTTTTCTTTGGCGTTTTTCCTTCTAAAAGATAATAGTTGATATTTCTTTCTTTGAGGCGTTTCTCCAATTCAGATAACATGGAAGTAAATTGAGAGAATAATAATATTTTATGACCACCTTCAATTGCGTTACAAATCAAATCAATACCAATATCTGTTTTTGTGGAATTCTGTTTATAGTTATCATAAACAAGTCCAGGGAAACAACATAATTGACGTAATCTTGTTAGTTCCGCTAATATCGCAATCTTATTCTCTTTAAATTCTTGTTCTGTTTGTTTTGTGAGAATGAATTTGATTTTCTGAACTTCAGCATCATAAAGTTGTTTTTGTTCACCTTCTAAAGGTGCATAATAAACTTCTTCTAATTTATCAGGAAGATCTTTTAATACATCTTTTTTGATTCTTCTTAGTACAAAAGGCGTAATCATTTGATTGAGTTCTCTTTCCATCAAATCATCATTATCTCGAACAATTGGTGTTTCAAATCTCTTTTTGAATGTTTGATAGTTATAAAAGAAACCAGGCATCAAATAATCAAAGATAGACCATAATTCAGATAAACGGTTCTCAATTGGAGTACCAGTTAACGCAAGCTTAAAAGATGCTTGAATTGCCTTTACAGCTTGAGAATTCATCGTATTTGCGTTTTTGATGTATTGTGCTTCATCAATCACTTCACATGAGAATTTAATATTTTCATAGAGATCAATATCACGTTGCAAGATGTGATAAGAAGTAATCAACACTTCATTTTCTTGAGAAGTTTCAATCAATTGTTTTCGTTCTTCTTGTGTTCCTTGAATCATGCGATGTGGTAAAGATGGTAAGAACTTATCAATCTCTTTTGACCAGTTATAAACTAAAGAAGCAGGACATACAATCAATGTACGTTTACGATCTTTCCAATTTCCTAACATCGCAATAACTTGTAGTGTTTTACCTAAACCCATTTCATCTGCTAACAATCCACCAAATCCATTATCTCTTAAAGCACACAACCATCTCATGCCGTTTATTTGATAGGATCTTAAAGCAGCGTTTAAATCTTTAGGTACCTCATATTCTTCTTGATTGATTGTTTCCATCTCTTGAATCATGTGACGAAATGAATTATCATACTCAAGATTATATGCTTGTTCCTTCTGTAACGATTCTAAATACATTGCACGGTATTTCGGTACTTCAATGGTTCCGGATTCAATTTGTTTTTTCTTGATTGATAGAGTATCTGTCAAATTATGTAATTCTTCAAAGTTAGAATTTTCTACATTGATAAATGAACCATCTTTTAAACGATAGAATTTTTTCTTTCGATCATACTTTGATAAAATATCAGATAATTCTTTTAAAGATAAATCCAAAGAGACAAGATCTAATTGTAATAAATCATGATCTACGGAAATGCCAATGTTTATTTTTGCCATTGGACGTACTGTGAGGTGTTTTAAACGATCAGAAATAAATACTGTTGTTAATGATTGCATAGCTGGAATAGAAACAGTGACAAATTCATACAAAGCTTCATCATTTCCATGAAATGTTAATAAATAAGAAGTATCATCAAAAGAAGTGAAGTATTGTCTTACTTTTTGTTCGAAATTTCTTTCTTCATCTAAATCACGATTTCCATCTTTTTCAGTATTTAATATATTGTATGTATTGTCAGAATAGATTGCTTTGATTTCACATGTAATCACATCATTCTGAGGACTATCTAAGTAGATTTCAAACTTAGGTGGTTCGATTGCATAGTCATAAGGATCGTAATCCAAATTATCTACTAAGATATTTGTAGAAAGAATTGGATATAAATATTTTGAGAATTTTGGAAGATCTCGTTCTGCGATAAACATTTCTTCACCATGGGCATTATATAAGAATTTTAAGATGAGACCTAAGTTCTTCGTGGCACGTGTTTTATAAATTGTAGTATCCAATTCAGATAAGATATAAAAGTATCGATTACCAATTGCGTAAATGATCTGAGGACCTTGGAAAATACAACCATCTTTTCTTTTTTGAATAGAAGAACATAAATCTGGCATTTTGTTTTCTAGTTTCCAAAAAAGTGGTTCAAATTCAAGGCTGTTTTTTTCAATGATATCAAAGAATTCATCTAGATATCTTCCTTTTAAATCAATTTGACGATGCATCGTATCGGTTGAAAAACTATAGTAATTGTAAAAATGATCATTCTTTGATTCTAAGTAGTTATCATCTTTATGATAGAGACTCATCAAAAAAGATACGAGTTGTTGAGAAGGTGCATCAAATGCTTCTGGACAATGAATAAATTCTAAGTTTTTTCCATAACGTTTGGATTCATTGTTCGCAATCAAATCACAGAAGGCATTGATACTTTGAATAACATACATGTGTTTATCAGATGAACCTACTTTAAAAGAAATGCCTAATGTGTTATAGCGTGCATATTCGATAAAAGGACGAAGTTTTATCTGCCCAATCACATCAGATGTTTTTGATTGTGAAATGGTATCCAATAAATCTGAAACGAGTGCACTACTTTGAACGGAAATCGGTTTTCTTTTGATTCCAGAACCAATCGATAAAGATTCTTCATCAATATATTTTAATAACACTGCGGCAATATGCTTGCATGGAACAAAGTTTTCTTCATAATAAGGACAAGTACATGTTGAAGTAAGAATATTATCTCTACTTCCAAGTAATACACGAACTTCATAATCTGTTGAATAATCAGAACTTTGTACCCAGGTTTCAATCTCTGTCATACCGTTCATGTCATTTTCATAAACCATTAAGTCACCAACATTTCCCCAGTCTCTTAAATGTTTTCCTCGTTGAATCATTGTGGCAGCGATAGATCTAGATAAAGCCTGTTTAGTAAGCATATAACACCTCCGTTACTATCCCAATATTTTATCATAGAAGAACTTGCTTTTTGCATATATTCCTAAATACTGTCATAATAATTTTATGGATGAAAAGTTAATCGAAATACACGATGCCGCAAGAAAAGAACATGTTCCAATCATGAAGGATGATGGGATGGAATTCTTGTTGGATTTGATAAAAACAAACGAAAATATTCGAGATATTTTAGAGATTGGAACTGCAGTTGGATACTCATCGATTCAGATGGCTAAAATCAGATGGGATAATCAAATTGATACTTTAGAAGTCAATCCTAAAATGTATCAACAAGCAATTCAGAATATTCTAGTAGAAGGATTAGAAGATAGAATAAATGTATATTTGATTGATGGTGCACAATTTGAGACAAAGAAAATCTATGATTTAATTTTTATTGATGCCGCGAAATCACAATATAGAAGATATTTAGAACATTTTATGAAAAATAGTCGTATTGGAACAATATTTGTTTTTGATAATTTAAATTTTCATGGCATTGTTGATGATGAAAATCTATCTCATAATCGAAGTACGTTACAAATGGTACATAAGATTAAAAAATTCAGAGAACATATCATACAGGATCCTAGATTTGATACAGCTTTTTATAATATCGGAGATGGTATTGCGGTAAGCATAAGAAAAGAATAGAACGGTATTCGTTCTATTCTACATTTGATACATGTGGTAAGACTTCTGGTGGAATCAAACATTTGTAAGAATCCCCTTGGAGTCTTGTTTTTAATTCTTCTTTTGCCTTTTCAATTAACGTTGGATCATTGTAAAGTGTCTTCGCTGCATCAAATAAGATATCACCAGCTAACATACAGCCTTTATATGCAATTGCACTCTTTCCTTGTGCGACCCATTGCCAACTATGTGCGCCTGCACCAATGGAATAACAAGCTGTATTGACTTGTGCTGTTGGAACACACCAAGAAACATCACCTACATCTGTAGAACCCATTTCACAAACATCAGAATGATTTGTTTCAATGAAGTAATCATTGATAGGTCTATTTTGAACGTTGTCAATGACTGCTTGTTTATCTTTGGCGAATTGTGGTAGATCACTCATGACATTCTTTACATCATATGTATCTTTGAAAGCTTGGGCATACGCAAGTTCTTCTTGTGTATAATCATTCTGATATACTTTTTTGAAAGAATCCGCTAATACATCTTCTAATACAAAGTTAGGCACTTGGTTACTGAGCCCTTCATCAAAAATCACATCTACGGTTGTACCAGTCATCAAAGCTGCACCTTTGGCACAATCAATGACTCTTTGATAGAGTTCTTCACATTGTGGATTTGTTGCGGAACGAACAAAGTATTTTAATACTGCTTCACTTTGTACAACGTTTGGTGCTTTCCCACCAGCATTTGTATAAGCATAGTGAATACGATCTGTAGGTAACATGTGTTCTCTGAGATAGTTCACACCAACATTCATTAATTCACATGCATCTAATGCGCTTCTTCCTAGATGTGGAGCACCTGCAGCGTGTGCGGATACGCCATGAAATTTAAAGAAACAAGAAATACAAGATTGAGAAGAACCAGTTACGACTTGGTTGTAGTTGCTTGGATGCCATGTTAAGGCAACATCACAATCACTGAAATATCCATCTCTAGCTAAATAAGCTTTACCTGATCCACTTTCTTCTGCTGGACATCCAACCATCTTAACAGTACCTGGCAAATTGTTTTCTTGGAGGTAGTTTTTAAATTCAATTGCGGCACGAATAGAACCTGTTCCTAGTAAGTGGTGACCACATCCATGACCCGTATCATTTGGATTTGTGATTGGTTCACAATGTGTTACATCTGCCTTTTGATTCAGTCCAAATAAAGCATCATATTCTGCTAAGAAACAAATTACAGGATGACCACTACCATATACTGCTTCATATGCAGTTGTCATATTTGCGATATTCTTATTTACTTGAAATCCTTCATTTTCTAGGAATTTACACATAGCTTCAGAAGACTTAAATTCTTCCATGCCTGTTTCTGCATATCCCCATATTTCATCAATTAAAGCCTTATAATCTGCCATAATTCCTCCTAATTATCTAAATATCTCTTTAAGAAATCTCTTGTTCTTTCATTCTTTGGAGCACCAAAGATTTCTTGTGGTGTACCTTCTTCTAAGATGATACCTTTATCCATAAATACAACACGATTACTAACTTCTTTTGCGAATGTCATTTCATGTGTAACAACGACCATTGTCATACCTTCTTCAGCAAGTTGCTTCATAACATCTAATACTTCACCAACGATTTCAGGATCTAATGCGGAAGTTGGTTCATCAAATAACATGATCTTTGGATTCATACATAACGCTCTAGCAATCGCAACTCTCTGTTTTTGACCACCAGATAATGTTTTTGTGGATGCATGGATGAAATCTTGCATTCCAACTTGAATCAAACGTTGTGTAGCGAGCTTTTCAGCTTCTTGTTTGTTCATGTGTTTGATCATAACAGGAGCTAATGTACAGTTATCCAATACATTCATGTTTGGAAATAAGTTGAAGGATTGGAATACCATTCCAATATCTTCTCGTAATTGATTAATATTTGTGCTTAAATCTGTTAAATCTGCATTTTCAAAATAGATATGTCCTGAATCAGGTTCTTCTAGTAAATTGATACAACGTAACATTGTACTTTTTCCAGAACCAGATGCACCAATTACCGTAACAACTTCTCCTTGATGTACGGTTAGATTAATGTCCGTTAATACACGTAAGGAACCAAAAGACTTTTCTAGATTTTCGATTTTTAATATCTCGTTCATAGTTCCTCCTTAGTTTAGTTACTACTAGGGACACCATGTTGTACTGGCATGTCCATTCTCTTCGCAAAGAAGTTCATTAATGCTTGTAAGCAAAGTGTCAAAATAAAATAAATAACAGCAGTAATCATGTAAGTTTCTAAATATACATAATATGTACCAGCAATCGTTGTTGTCATAAACATCAATTCTGTCATACCTACAACATTCATAACAGAAGTATCTTTGATGTTGATGATGAATTCATTACAAATTGCTGGAATACTATTTCTGATTGCTTGTGGGAAAATAACTTTACGCATTGTTTGCCAATTAGATAATCCCAAAGAACGTGCAGCTTCTACTTGTCCTTTATCGATTGCTTCTACAGAACCCCTTAAGATTTCTGTGATATAAGCAGCAGTATTTAAAGAAACAGTAACAGCAGAAGCAAAGAATACAGAATAGATTCCATTGAGTTCTGTTACCGTCATATTTGGAAATAATGTACGAATGAAACGGAAACCTGCATAGTAGATAACCAATCCTTGAACCATCATAGGTGTTCCACGAATAATCGTGACATAGAAAGAGCCAATTGCGTTACCTGTTAATTTTAAAGCTTGAAAGAATTCAGAGTCTCTTTTATCTGGCTTAGAGATACGACAGAATACCAATAACATCGCTATGATAAATCCAACGATCGTACCAACAAAGGCAAGTTCTAATGTGTGAATGATACCTGTATAGAATGTCTTGAAATTGTTGATAAAGATATATGCCATCGTACTAAAGAATGTTAATCCTTTTTGAGAACTTGATGTCATCGCAACTAAGATATCAGATACACCCGCAAGGATTACACGATCAACGATTGCTAATAAGAATACAATAAACGCAATTGTAACAAATATCTTTTCTACAACGTTATTTTCTTTGTTATGTAAAAATACATGTTTCACAAAGATAACAATTGAGGAAATAATTCCTAAATAAACAAGTACTTTTACCAATACAGTTGGTAAGAAGAATAGGATACAAATGAGGTTGACATTAACAGGAGAATAGGAGTTGATAAAACAACTCCCAATGATTCCTGCAAATACACTCAGCATCCATATGTGATTTTTCCAAGTGATTTTATTCATATAACTCCTTATTCTGGTTGATTCGCAACAGCAGTTTCCCAAATTTGTTCTCTTGTTTCTGTATCAATATGAGAGAGTGCTGTATTTACTTCATCAAGTAATTCTGTATCTTCTAAACGGATACCAACACAGGATCCTGTGAATTCAAGTGTGAAACCATGTCCATCTTCAAATTGAAGAATAGTATAGTTGTCATCATCACCATATAAAGCATCTGCTGTATCATCATCTAAGATAACTGCATCTACAAGTCCTTCTTGTAATTGAGATGCCATGTTTGGAACATCTTGTGCTGGTGTAGCGTGTACAACGCCTTCAATTTGATCGATGGCTGTATCGTAGAATGTATTGATTTGTCCAATGACAGTTGCGCCTGAGAATTCTTGAATATCTGTAGCGTCTTTATATGGACTATCAGCAGGTACGACTAATACATATTGAGACTTCTTATGGCTATATGTATCAGAGAAGGCGATGGATTCTTTACGTTCAGGTGTATCTGCCATACCCGCAATGATCATATCAATTTGGCCTTCCTTTAATGCTTGGATCAAACCAGTCCATGCTAACTTAACAATTTCAATATCAACATCCATTTCTTCAGCTAATAGCTTAGACATTTGAACGTCATAACCTTCTGCGTAGAATCCTTCTAAATTAGAAATTGGAAGGTTTGTATCAGAAGCTGTATCTTCTTGCCAGTTACTTGGAGCGTAATCACATTCCATACCGATTCTCAAGACTGTTTTCTTTTCAGAAGTAGAACTTGATGTTTCTGTAGTAGAAGTTGAAGTGTCAGTTAGTCCTGCAGTACATCCTGCAAGAGATAGGCTCATAGCGAGCGCACATAGTGTTGTAATAAATCTTTTCATGTTTTTTCTCTCACTTTCGTTTTTGTATAAAAATAAAAACGTCCCGTAAGAGACGTGATTGTACAAATGAATCTGAACAAACAAAGCGCCTCTTCTTTTTGAAGGAGTGTTATGAATATTCTTCATAACCCCACGAATCATATCTACCAATATCATTCGTTCGGCGATGGTTACCTTTCGCTTGTTTCATTGCTTGTCAGCTCCACAAGGTACTCATTTACATCGCTACCTCTTGTTTTGATTTTTACGAGTTTTATTTTCACATAGAAATCGGAGATATGCAATATAATTTTGAAAAAAGTTTTATTTCTTTCAAATAATCGTGAAAATATTTTCAAAAAAAAAAAAAAAGACTCTGTATTAACAGAGCCTAGAAGTGACCACCACCAGAATGCATGCCACCACTGCTTGAAAAATGACTTCCACCAGGTGAACTACCACCTCCATGATGATCATCATCTTTTGGAATTGGTGTTCTTGTGACGGTTTGATATAAGAACATATCTCTTCGATTGGTGAGATGTAATCCATTTCGTGGAACGTAGTTGTTTGCGGTAACTGCGATATGTTTTGTTTTATGCTTGCTTTTGAGAACTAACACAACGATTAGCGCAATCACAGGTGGGGCAATAAATGCCGTAAGATAGTGCATAAAATCGTCATCTTCTACTTCGGAATAGTATTCAGAATCATAATCATAATTACTGCCATACGCTTCCCCATTCGTTTCATAATAATTCATTAGAGAATCTGCTTTTTCAATGTAATCATTGATTGCTTGGTAATAATCGTGTTGTTTTAGGGATTGATATGCCGCCTCATCCATTTGATCCATACCATCTAACGTAAACATTTCTTGATTTGCGTTGCCTGGAATATATACTTGATAACTTCCACCTTCATCTGTAAAAGTAATCAATAACAATACACCATCACTCGTATCTCCATATCCTAAGTTATTATTTTCATAATAGTCTTCAATATAACTATCCATATAATCATAGGATTCTCCAGAATCATCTTGGATAATTCTGGCATAAACGGCAAATTGATGATGATTAGATACTTCACTTGCTGATTGTTGTAATTGATTTGTTTCTTCTTCTGTTAAGACACCATAGGTATCTTCTACATAAACATCATTGGATGCATGGATTATTGTATATGGTTTACAAAGAAGAAGTATCAAACATAAAATGATTTTTTTGATTGTGTTCATAACTTCCTCCTCTTACCAAACAAATAGTGCTAAATAGATAATGACGATTCCAATACCTGTAATGAGAAAGAATAAGCCAAAGAATTTCTTGTAGTCGACGGGAAGATCATCGCCAATCATTTTTCCTGTTTGGCCATTCATCGCAAATAAATAATTCTTTCCATGATATTGGGTAGATAATAACCAAACGGGTAAGAATGCATAATGTACTGTACCTGGATAAATCTCAGTGTGTTGTTTTTCCGTCATACATGTTGCGTATTGTGTGATTGTTTCTTGTAACAATTGAATGGAAGTGTTAGATACACGTTTGTTGATACGATCTTCATCTTCTTCAGAAGTGACATCGTATTTATCGGCTAGATATCCTGGTAAGTAGGATAGTTGGAATGGGACAAGATCTTGATAATCAAATGGTTCGATAGAGTCCATAAGATCGTCAGGCATCTTACTAGATGCATCAGCAGGAACCATATGAAAATCAACGATACCATCTCTTTCAACACGGAAATGATGTGTTGTAGTGATGATTTCATCTTTTGTGGTATAAGAAGAAACCGTTGTTGCGTGTGCTCTTAAGTGCGCGGATACACTACCATCATAAAGCCAAAAAGGAACATAAACGCCTTTGATTTCTTCGATGTGATTATCTTCTGTAAATGCATTTGGTAAGAATGGTTTTCCTTTGTAGAATTCTTTGAGTTGATTGATTGCATCTTCTTTGATCAATTTAAATGGAATGATGTAATCTGGTTTTAATGAACCATCAAATTGTTTTGGAACAATGGTTGGATTGCCACAATATGGACAACTTGTAGCCGCAGTGTTTTCATCCGCAATCAGTTGTGCTCCACAACTTGGACAATTGTATGCACGCATGGTTTTTGCTTCTTCTTCACTCCATTGTAAAGTTTCAGCTGCTTCCTTTTGTTTTGTGTCATCATCTACATGAATTGCTTGTTGATTGGATTCATAAAACAACTGATCAATTTCATCTGTTGTGAATGAAGAACCACATTGTTCACAAATTAATTTTTGTTTTTTGGGATTGAATTTTAGAGGCCCATTACAATTTGGACATTGATAATTTGTTAATTGTTCTGCCATGAAAAATCCTTTCTATTGAAATACACGATAAAGAATCAAAATGATAATGAATAACGCTATGGAAGAAAGTCCTAACAGAATACCAATCAGATTGTTTGATTGTAGTTGTCTTTTGTATCTTTCTTGATCAATTTGTTTGTTCATAAGATTAGAAGAAAAGATCCGTTTTGGATCTTTCTATTATGCAGGTTTCTTTTCTCCGCAATTGTTACAGAAATTTCCTGTGTTTTCTGTATTGCATTTTGGACAGATCCACTTTGCGTTTGTTGGATTTGGTGTTCCACAATTGGAACAAAATTTACCAGAGTTACTTGTACCACACTTTGGACAGATCCAACCATTCGTTGTTGGTTGAGAGTTTAATAAAGAATTAACATTTACACCACCAGCACTTTGTGCAGCATTTAAACCGACAAATCCCATTGCAGCACCATTAGCGTTATTTGCGGCATCACGCATTGCTTGTGCTTGTGCACCAACTAAAGCTGCACCTGCAAGTTGTTGGTTTGTATATGCTGCATCTTTCTGCATTTGTTTGATGGTTGCTTCATCTTCTTCATTTGCCTTGATGGAAGAAACGCCAAATGAAACGATTTCAATCCCTCTTTGATCTTTCCATTTTTTGGATAGTTCTTCATTTAATGCATCAGCAAGTTTTGTTGTGTGTGCTGGAATTTCAGAGTAACGAACTCCTGCAGCACCAATTCTTGCGAAGGCTGGTTGTAATGCAGTTAATAATTCTGAACGCATTTGATTTTCAATGTCAGAAACTTTATAACTATCAGAAACATTCGCACATACATTTGTATAGAATAAAATTGGATCAGTTACTTTAATAGAATATTCCCCAAATGCTTTTAAAGAAATATCTAAATCAATCCCTGCACGTGCATCCACAACTCTAAATGGAACAGGAGAAGCTGTGCCATATTTCAATCCAGTGATTTCTTTTGTATTGAAGTAATAAACTCTTTGATCAGCACCTGCTCCGCCACCAAATGTAATTCTTTTTCCAATTTGTGCGAATACATCTTTGATAGAAGAAGATAGATTCTTTCCAGTAAAGATAGATGGTTCTGTGGAAGAATCATATTTATATTCTCCAGGTTCTGCACAGATATCAACGACTTGGCCTTGTTCTACAATGACCATGCATTGTCCATCCGCTACCGCAATGATAGAACCATCAGAAATAATATTGTCATTTCCATGATTTCCAAATCCTTGTGTCTTTTTATGCGCTTTTACACAAATCGTATCTGCACCAATCGCATCACAATAAAAATATTCTTTCCATTGATCTCTCAATGTGCCTGTTGTAGCGTTAATTGTAGCTAAAATTAAACCCATATATGTTATCTCCAATCTGTAGTGAAGTACTACTATTTCTAGAAATATTGTATCAGAAAACAAAAACCAAATCATTTCTGATTTGGTTACAAGATTAAATACCTGTATTAAAACGATATCCTCTTTTCCAAAAAGAATCTAAAGCATTGGTTGGATAGTTGATTCTTTGTAGTTTTTCTCTGATGTGACAGATGTGTACACAAATAATCGATTTACAATTGAATGGTTCTTGTTTCCAAACATTTTCATAGATTTCTTCTGCAGTATGAATTTGATCGGGATGATTCATGAGAAATGTTAAGATATCAAATTCTTTGGATGTGAAATGTTCTTCTTTTCCATCTTGATTCACTGTTAAGTTTTGTTTATTCAAAATCATGGTTTTGAACCTCCTTTAGATATTCATTGAGTGAATAATCTTTGTCGATATTTTTTTCATAGTTATAAACATTGATTGTAATTGTGCTACAAGTATCTAATTCTTTTAGATCTTCTAAAGATAAAATCTGAGAAGTGTAGTATGTAGGACTATGTTTGATCGTTGTATCGTTTCTTTGGTTGGTGATGTTAATGGATGCGGCATTAAATTCATCTAGTTGTGCATCTTTAAACCACTCATTGATTGCGTCCGTTCTACTCTTTTCTAGAATAGAAAGTGCATTTTGGTATTGTGAGGAATTTAATTCACTTGTTGGAAGTGTCAGAGCCACATTCACAGTGACTGAAGTATCATCTGAATTACTTTTGATTTTTGTTAATGAAGAATCGAGATTGTATTCAGATAAGTTGTAGTAAATCGTGTCTCCAGATGATAGAGGGTAGGCATAAGGAAGACCGAATCCTTGATTCATATAAATCACTTTTCCTGCCACAAGAGCGATGACCATAACGACCACGTAGTATAAAGTGTTTTTCCAATACATGCGTATCTTTCTTTTGTAAACGAATAAGGCAATGATATAAACGAAATATAAGAAGATGTATGCGATGATATAAGTATCACTTAATCCTTCATGTGTAATGGAGAACCCTAAGAAAAATAAGGATATCAACAAATAATAGTTAATAATGAATGGATAGGATAGGAATGTATTGGATATTTGTTCTGCTCTTTCTGTTTTACGTTCAATGAAATGTTTCTTTAATAGATAGATAGAAACACAAGCATAAACAACTAATAAGAACATTTGAAAGAATGAGAATGGTTCCATGTAAGATATTGTGGAATCTGTAGATTGTACAACATTTACAATCAGATAAAATCCATTAGTGAATACCATAGATGCAGGACATAAGTATGTCCATAGATTCATTTCATTTAAAACAAAATCTATTAATAGAATATTACAAATCGTATCTAACAAAATGACAATCGCAACAGGGATAAACAAATAAGCAAGCAACAAAATAATTCCATCAAAAATATTGCTTGCGAATAGATAGATTGCAGAGTTGATCAGTAATAGAACGAAAATCGAAAATCCTGCAAATAAAACCGTTAGTAAATAATTTCCGAGAATAATATGCATTCTAGAAAGACATAGTATTGTAGAAATACTTGTTGTGATTATGAAGTAACCAAATATGATCAAGAACGAAAAGAATATTGTGGTATATAACATTTCTTTTCTTTTGACTGGTAATGAGAAATATAAATCACAACTTCTTTTGCGATGAACAAAAGAAAATAAGAAGATTGGTAAGATGAATGTCATAATGATGGATAAAACAAAACTACATTCTAAAGAGAATTGGTATGTTCCTGTGGAATAGGTTATGAAAGATGACAAGGAAATTGCCATGTACATCACAAGAAAGAATATCCATGCGATCTTTTTGTTTAGAAATAGATATTTTAAATATTTATTGTTGATCATGAGACTTCTCCTTTGCTTCTAATTCATAAATAAACAATTCTTCGAAATTCACTTGTAATACATCAACGAGTAATGGATGCATTGTTTGAATTTGAGATAAAACAGTATTTTGATTTCCTTTTGCGACAAGTTTGTAGACTCTTCCTTCATGGTCTAAGTGAAGAATATCAAATGTATCAAAAGCATGTTCATCCAATTCTTTGTCAAATACGATTTGATATTTATTGATGTTCTCTTTGGATTCTGTTAAATCACCATATTCCATCATTTTTCCATCTTCTAAGATTCCAAAAGAATCACAAATATCTTCTAATTCTTTGAGATTGTGAGAAGAAATTATGACAGTGATTTGTTCATCTTCTATCAATTGTGTTAAAACACTTTTGAATTTATAACGAACCAATGGTTCTAGACCATCATAAGCTTCATCTAAAAGTAATAACTTTGGTTTAATGCATAGAGCGAATAACAAAGATACTCTGCGTTTATTTCCTTTGGACAGATTCACAATGGATGCATCCTCATCTAATTGGAATAATTCCAAATATTTTTGATAATCTTTTTGAGAAAAACGATCATATAAAGTTTCGTATAAAAGTTTTACAGATTTGATTGTGGATCCTACTGGAAAGTAAGCTTCATCAGAAACAAAGGCAATTTCATCTCGAATTCTTTCATCTTCATAAGTGTCAGAATCATTGAATAAAATACATCCTTGTTCTGGTTCATATACGCCAGCAATACATCTTAATAATGTGGATTTTCCTGCACCATTGATGCCAACCAATCCAAAGATTGTACCTTCAGGAATTTCTAAACATAGGTTATTTAATATTTGTTTATGTCCAAATGATTTTTGTAGCTGATCGATTTTTAACATACTTCCTCCTCATAGAGCGTATTGATTACGTCTATCAATTCTTGTTTGGTAATACCACTTTCTTTTAGGGGTTTTAATAAATGTAAAATTTGACTTTGTTTTTCGTCTTGAACATTGACTTCAGAAACATAAACACCTTTCTTTGGAATGTTATGAACATAGCCGTTCTTTTCTAATTCTATATATGCTTTAGAAACGGTATTAGGATTAATACCATTTTCTTGGGCAAGTTGACGAACACTTGGTAAACGATCACCTGGAGATAAAACACCAGCTTGTATAAAACGTAGAATCTGCGCTTGTATTTGTTCGAAGATAGGTTCTTTGCTTTGGGTATTTATTAGGAACATAGCGTCTCCTTTCTGTACTATCTGTATAAACTGTACTATCTGTACTATTCTAAGTCAATACAGAAAATATTAAGAAAATAAAGCAAA
The DNA here is from genome assembly GCA_963650865.1 of Eubacterium sp. AM49-13BH. Lineage (GTDB taxonomy): Bacteria > Bacillota_I > Bacilli_A > Erysipelotrichales > Erysipelotrichaceae > Bulleidia. The sequence continues at coordinate 53,875 of CAVJMM010000007.1, forward strand.
GGTTGGAAAAGTGGTAAAAAATGTACAAAAATAGGTTGGAAAAATAGCGAAAATAGTGTGAAATCAGGTTGGAAAAATAAAAACATAGTTTTTTGAAGGATGACCATATGATTGAAAGATATGCAGAAAAAGTTGTAAATGAATGGATAGAAAATGGGAAAGAGGCATTTTTGCTGACAGGAGCTAGGCAAATTGGAAAAACTTATTTAACATATTTTAGGCAAGAAATCCCCCACTTCTAAAGGATGAAAGTGGTGGGATGAATTGCCTGATATTATTTGTTTCATTTGCTTGATCATTGTAAAATATAGGTATCAAATGTATAA
>CAVJMM010000008.1:0-53611 GCA_963650865.1 Eubacterium sp. AM49-13BH
GCAAAATATATGGATGATAAGGTAGCACATTATGAAGCTATCCTTGCAGGAATTGTTCCGGATGATACAAACCCGAAGAACTGGACAGTGGAAAGTCGCCCAAAGCATTGAATGTGATAAATTCCAGCTTAAACCACTGAGATTCTGAGGAAAGGAGGTGCCGCCTATGTACGCACAAAAAGCTATCGTTCATAGTGCACCCACTTTGCACGCTGTGCATACCGTTCAAAGTACAATCGTATGATTATATCAATTTTGTAAGGGCAATAGAACCGCCGTGTACCGGACGGTACGCACGGTGGTGTGAGAGGACGAAAATTTCAAGAAAAATTTTGAGATTTTCTCCTACTCGATTATAAGAACATTTCTAAAATTAATACGGTAATACAACATGCGCTAGCTACGATTGGTAATCCTAAATCAAACCAAGAAAGTAGAATGCCTATGATCAGTGCACAACTTCCTGCGATTGGTAAAATCGTCGATTGGATCATTGCGGGGAATGTCATCAGTGCTAAAGTAACATAAGGAACATAATATAAGAAGGAACGTACAAATCGATTTGTGATTGGTTTACGAATCAAAGTGAGTGGTAAAACACGAATCAAATAACTTGTAAGAAAAGAAACAAGAATATAAATAACAATACTATGATTCATGTTCTTCCTCCTGAATTGGTTTAATGACAGCAGCGATACCAGCAATGATTACCGTTAATATAATAATTCTTGTACCTGAAGAAATCTTTGATAAACATGGAACTACAGTACAAAGATAACTTGCGAGAAACGAAATCAATACAAGAACTAAGATCGTATGATTCTTTCTAGATGGTGGAATGATAATAGCTAAAAACATTCCATATAACGCAACGGATAACGCGGAAACAATAGATGCAGGCAATATGTTGCCCATGATGATTCCACACGACGTTCCAAGTGCCCAAGGTAGGACAGAAGCACTCATTCCTCCATAAAAATAGAATGGATTTAAATAACCATTTCTAGAATATGCAATGCCAAATAATTCATCTGTAATTGCATAACCAATCAAAAGCCTATGTTTAGTTTTTGCTTGTGGTTCTAATTTTTGTGACAAAGAACAACTCATTAACATATAACGTGCATTTGCGATAGCAGTCATCAAAAACATTTGGAAGTAACTTCCGGAAGATAAAATAACTTGTGTTCCAGCATATTCACCAGCACTGGCTAAATTCAACAAAGACATAAAAAAACCATCGAGCCATGTAAGACCTGCATTTTTCATAGAGATTCCTAACGCAAAAGAAACTGCGAAATATCCTAGACCAATTGGAATTCCGTCTTTAAAACCTTGTATAAATTCTTTTTGATTCATATGTATTTTATTTTAGCGAATGAATTGAATAAGTGAAATGATAATTTATAATAATGAAGATGAAAAATAGATTTTTAGAGAAAATATTAGATTTATGGATCGTTATCTGTAGCATTGTATCACTTGTTTTGATCAGTGGTGTTTTAGATGGAAATGTTGTATGGAGTCGATTTGCTTCTTTGTTATCGATTTATGCAATGCTTGCGATACTTTATTATCTTTTGGAATGTGTTTATATTTGGAATCGAAAACATGGTGTATTTTTTTCACTGTTAAAATTTATTTTGGTGACAGGAATTACATTTAGTGCATTGTTTACTTGTATCTTCTTACAACCATTCTATAAAAATTGTACAGGTTGGTTAAGTTATGGATACACATTGATTCATATCGTATTACCGATTTTAGTAGCGTTAGAATATTTCATCTCTCATAAAGGACATTTTAATCAGAAGTTTATTGTGATGCATATATTTACATTTATGTTATATGGAATTATTTCTGTTTTATGTGGTTTATTAGCGAATACAGGATATCCTTATGCATTTTTAGATTCTGAACAATTAGGATATGACATTGTCATCAAAGAATGTATTTTAATTGTAATTGTGATGTATATTTATGGGAAAATCATTTTAATGATTGATGGTAGATTTAAAAAGAGGAGAAATTCATGATCAGAAATATTGTGAAAGATGTTTTTTTCTTACAACAAAAAAGTGTTGAGGCAACAAAAGATGATATTGAAATCATGAAAGATATGATAGATACATTGCAAGCAAATCAAGATAAATGTGTTGGTATGGCAGCGAATATGATAGGTTTCTTGAAAAAGATCATTGTATTTTATGATGGAAAGATGATTTGTTTGATGGTGAATCCAGAAATCATAAAGAAGAAAGGTTTATATCATTGTGAAGAAGGTTGTTTATCTTTACAAGGAACAAGACAAACAGAAAGATATCATGAAATTACTGTTCAATATTATGATATGTATTTTTCAAAACATACAAAGAAATATACTGGTTATACTGCAGAAATTATTCAACATGAAATTGATCACTTTCAAGGAAAGCTCATCTAGTCCAAAGCAATTTCCTAATAATAATGGTATAATTCTAATTGCGTAAGCAATGTTTTTATGATGGAAATAAAGAAGTATGAATAGAGATATTAGAAAGATTACAGATGGGGCAATGATGGCAGCTATCATAGGCGTGCTGCTATTGATCAATCGCCAAACCGCTGGGTTATTAGAAATTACATTTGTTTGGGCATTACCTTTACCAATGGTGTTTTATGGAACAAAGTATGGATGGAAAGATAGTTGGGTACTTTTTATCGCAATTCTTTTATTAACGATCATCATAGGTACGCCACAAACTTTATTTTATATTGTGAGTGAAATGCTGATTGGAATTATTTATGGTTGTGGGTTACATGATAAAGTTTCTAGTCGAAAATTAGTAATACGAACAATGATCTTAGCAGTGATTGCGGATATTTTGTCGATGTTAGTGTTTGCAAGCTTTTTTGGATATGATTTGCAGTCGGAAGTGAGTGAATATACAAATTTGGTCAATACGTTCTTAGATCAAACAGGTAGAACATTAACAACTACAATGGATATTACATCTATGATCAAAACGATCATCATCGTATCAACAATATTTAATGGAATCTTTGAGGGTTTTATTACACATGTATTGAGTCGATTGATGTTAAAAAGATTACGTATCTATCTTGAACCGATGCCACCAATTACGGATTATTATCCACCAAAGTGGAGTGGTTATTTAGGAATTTTAGGTGTCGTAGCTTTCTATTATTCATCTTATCATGTATTTGAAAATGAAATGGTGCAGTATATTCTACAAGGATTTGGTCTTGCGTTAACATTTTATTTAGTGATATTTGGTATGATTGCGATTATGATATTTCTGAAATTACAATTTCATATGAAAGGAATGAGTGTTTTTGTAGCATTGTTACTAACTTTATTCCTTTCTATGGGAGTTGCAATCGTAGGATATTTATATATAACAACGGATTTACATCAAAGATTATTACAAGGAGATATTTCTCATGCGTTTAAAAATGGAAAGAATTAGGAAAATCATGTATTCATTGCTTGTCATACAAGCATGTGTGTTATTTGTTACATGTTTTCTGTTACAAGAAATCAATGTTTTAGCGATCATCATATTAATCGTTGAAGCAATTTTATCAATCTATATCGTTTCTGACTTTGATGAAGCTTATAGAAATGGATATACACGTGTTAAAACTGCTTTGGGTGATGTAACAGATGAAGCGTTCTTAACAGGTGGTGTTGGGCTAGTGATGTATGACGATCATTATGTTGTTACTTGGATGAGTGCTTTGTTCAAGCAACGTTCCATTGAACATGTTGGTGATCGTGTACTTGGTTGGATTCCAGAAGCAGATGATTTGATTGCCGGAAAAACAGATAATATTTCTGTAACTTTGGATGATAAAACATATCGTGTTACAAGAAAAGAAGATTCTCAAGTATTGATTTTTACAGATGTTACGAAAGTTGTTGAATTACAACAAAAATACAATGATCAAATATTAGTGTTAGGCCTTGCTTCTTTTGATAACTATGAAGAGAGTGTTCAATATGAAGATGAAGCAGACGCTACAAATATCTCAGCGAGTGTGAGAGCACCACTTGTAGAATATTGTAATGCACATCATGTATTGATGAAACGTTTGAATAATTCAAAGTATTTATTGATTTTGAATGAAAAGTCTTATCAATCTATGGTGGAAGATCATTTCGCAGTACTTTCTAAAATTAGAAAAGTATCCATGAAGATGGAAGTTTCGATTACTTTATCTATGGTATTTGCGATGGGTTCTAGTGAATATGATGTGTTGGATGAAATGACAGCGAATTTAATGGATCTAGCGCAAACGAGAGGTGGAGACCAAGTTGCTGTGCAAGCAGTTGGTGGAGACATTAAGTTTTATGGTGGATCTTCTGAAGCAAATGAAAAGCGTAGTAGAGTACGTGTTCGTGTTATGTCTCATGCATTAAGAGATGTTATTTCTAAGAGTAGTAATGTTATTATTTGTGGTCATAAGATGGCAGATTTTGATTGTATTGGTTCTGCATTAGGATTGAGTAGAATGGTTACTGCTTTAGGAAAACCAGTATCGATTATTGCGAAAACTGGTGGTATTGAAGAAAAATTAAGTGCTGCATTAAAACTAAATGAAAAAGAATTAAAAGAAGAGTTTAATTTCATTACAGATAGTGAAGCAATGAATCAATTACAAGATAAAACATTGGTCATTATGACAGATCATCATAATATCAAACAATCTAATGGTGCTAAAGTTTTGGAACAAGCAAAGAAAATTGTTGTCATCGATCATCATAGACGTGCAACAGAAATTGGTGTCAAACCAATGCTTGTATATATTGAAGCTGGTGCATCTAGTGCTTGTGAACTTGTAACGGAAATGATTCCTTATATTTCAAATAAAATTGATATTTCAGATACCGTTGCAACATTGATGTTGACTGGGATGGTCGTAGATACGCAAAGATGGAGAGTTAGAACAGGTTCTAGAACATATGAAGCTGCTGCAGCATTAAAAGAACTTGGTGCAGATGTTTCAAAATCAAATGCTTGGTTAAAAGATTCATTCGATGAATTCGCAGTCAAAACAGAAGTTGCGACAAATGCTGAGAAATATGAACATGGTGTTGTTATCGCAAGTGTTGAAAACCGGGTATTAACACGTTCTTTGATTTCGCAAGTCGCAGATTCTTTATTGGATCTTCAAGGTGTTCGTGCTGCATTTGTGATATCGAATAGTTCAGAAAACGAAACAGGTATTAGTGCGAGAAGTGATGGAACAATCAATGTGCAATTGATCATGGAAAGTATGGGTGGTGGTGGTCATATGACTGCTGCTGCAGTACAAAAAACAAAAGTGAAAGTTATAGATATGAAAAATGCTTTATTAAATGCAATTGATCAATATTTTATGGAGGAAAATGACGATGAAAGTAATTCTTAAACAAGATGTAAAAAAAGTTGGTAAAAGAGGAGATATCGTAGATGTTTCTGATGGATATGGAAGAAATTATTTGATTGCTAGAGGTTTAGCAGTTGCGGAAAGTAAAAGATCTTTAGAAATTCTTGGTGAACAAAAAGCACAAGAGGCAGCTGATGAAGCAAAAAGAGTTGAAGAAGCAAAAGAAACAGCAGCGAAAATGGAAAAGATGATGCTTACTTTTACAGTAAAAGCAGGAGAATCTGGTAGAGTGTTTGGATCTGTTTCCACAAAACAAATTACAGAATCTTTAAATAAACAAGGCATTCATATTGATAAAAGAAAGATTTTAGACACAAATCCAATTCAAACATTAGGTGTCACAAATGTACGTATTGAATTACATAAAAATGTAATTGGAACAATTCGTGTAAAACTTGTTGGGAGTGAAAAATAATGCCTAGACAATTGCCATCTGCACCAGAGGCAGAAGCATCTTTATTAGGTACGATGTTAGTGTATCCTTCTGCGACGCGGATTGCGATGGAAGAAGGATTGAGTGAAGAAGATTTCTTCATTGAGGCAAATCGAAAGATCTATGCGGCAGCGAGTGCTTTATATCATAGTGGTCAACAAATTGACTTAACAACCATCTATACAAGATTGAATGATCTGAATATGATCAATGAAACAGGTGGTATAGAGTATCTTACAAAATTGAGTGATGCTGCAGTTACTTCATACAATACAAAAAGTTATGTGGATTTAATTCGCGATAAAGCTGTTGCGAGAAAAATGATTGAAGCAGCTGAAAGAATCGTTGAAGAAGGTTTTGAAAATTCCAGTGATATTGACGAATATTTAGATGGAGCTGAAAAGAGTGTTCTTGATATTTCTAGAAATCGTAAGACTTCGGAATTTCGTAATCCAGCGGATGTGATGAATGCTGTCATGCAACAAGTACAGATGATGGCTGAAAATAAATCAGATATTACTGGTTATAAAACTGGTTTTGTTGCATTGGATCATACATTACATGGCTTTCAAAAAGGAGACCTTGTGATTTTGGCGGCTCGTCCAGCGATGGGTAAAACAGCTGTTGCGTTGAACTTGGCAATGAATGTTGCGAATTACAATCCTGGTGGAGCAGTCGCAATCTTTTCACTTGAAATGCCTGCAGAACAATTAGGGATGCGTTTATTAAGTGCACGATCCCATGTTGCAGGTGATAAAATCAAAACAGGTCGACTTTCCAATGAAGATTGGAATGCAGTTAATGAATCTGCAGCAGATCTAGGAAAACTTCCAGTTTATATTGATGATACTTCAAGTATTAAAATACCTGAGATTTTTTCTAAGTGTAGAAGATTACAAGCAGAACATGGTTTAAATCTCGTTTTGATTGACTATATTCAGTTAATTACTGGCTCTGGTAAAAGAACTGGAGAAAATCGTCAACAAGAAGTTTCTGATATTTCTAGAAGCTTAAAAGCATTAGCACGTGAATTGAAAGTGCCAGTCATTGCCTTATCACAGTTATCTCGTACTGTTGAACAACGTGAAGATAAGCATCCAATGTTATCTGACTTACGTGAATCTGGTGCCATCGAACAGGATGCGGATATTGTTTTGATGTTATATCGTGAAGCTTACTATAAAGAAGATGCAAGAGAAGCAGCAAAGGAATCTGGTAGTGAAAGATTAGAAATCAATATTGCGAAGCACAGAAACGGTTCTACAGGTAGAGTAGTCGTAGCTTTTGAAGGTGCAACAAATGCACTGTATAATATTTCAAATGATCAGGATCTAGCACCTGCAGAATAAAAGAGATAGGAGGATCTATTATGAAAAAAATCATGACATTTATTATATGCGCAATTATTAGTGTCTTGATCGTAGTAGGATTACCTATCTTTTTTCATACGTTTACGTTTGTGAGTGTTGGACAAGAAACAAAGAATCAAGTTGGATTATTTTCTCAAACTGTGAATTCTATCCACGCTACACCAATTACGATTCATAAAGTTTATTACAAAGATCAATTAATCGGAATTTTAAATGATCGTAAGGGATTGGATGCACATTTAAAACAAGTTTATCAAGAAAAATATCAAGATGAATATCCTGATACAGAAGTGAATATTGGTAGAGATTGTTATATTAGTGATGAACAAAGCTATTATTCTTATAGTGATGCGACAAATGATATCTTGCAGTATTTTGATGATCATGATTTGTATACATTAGGTTGTACAGTCATTAATATTTCTGAAAATGGTTCTTTAAAAGCACAAGTGTATGTTTCTGATAAAAGCTTATATGAAGAAGCAATGAATGATTATTTATCTTTATTTGTGGATTCTTCTTCGATTTCATTGTTAACACAATCCGCATCAGAAAAACAAACATTAACAACTTATGGATCAAAAGATATTGGTTTATCAATATCACAAACAATTACTTTTGAAAAAGCCTATGCGTATGCAGATGAAATACGTACAACAAAAGAGTCTGTTTTACAATTCATAGAATATGGAAATAATACAGAATTAGAATATTATACGGTACAAGCATATGATACGGTTGCCGGTGTTGGTGCGAAAAACTATGGTTTAAGCGCAACACAAGTTATGAATATTAATCGTGATAAAATTTCTTCTACAGATCAAATCTTAAAAGAAGGTGAACAACTTTGTATTACATATTTTGAATCACCAATTGATGTCGTTGTATATAAAGAAACACTGCGTGAAGAAACTGTGTACTATGATACGACCTATATTCAAGATGAAGAGTTAACACAAGGTGAATCTGAAGTTCGTACAGAAGGAATAAATGGATCTAGAAATGCCTTGTATAGTGAAAAGTGGATCAATGGTGTTTTGACGAGTGGTACTTTGGAATCTTCTGTAGAGACCAAACAAGCAAGCAGTGAAGTAATTGCGATTGGAACAAAAAGCCAACCTGATGTAGGTACAGGTTCCTTTCGCTATCCTGTAGAGAATGCAGGTATTACTTGTATGTGGGGTTGTTATTATGGACATCGTGGAACAGACTTTGTTGACCAATATAATTCTTGGGGTGATGTTTATGCTGCAGATAATGGTGTAATTGAAGAAATTGGATATAACAGTATTTCTGGAAATTATGTAGTCATCAATCATAACAATGGTTATGAAACATATTATGGACATTTAAATGTGCCTTGTGATTTACCGGAAGGTACGATTGTGGCGAAAGGTGATGTGATTGGTCATATTGGTATGACTGGTCAAGCAACTGGTCCGCATGTACATATGTACTTTAAAGTAAATGGTGAAAGACATAATGCATGTGAATTTTTAGATTGTGATGGGGTACCACATTTATGATGGATTTTGCGTTGTTAGCGAGTGGTTCAAAAGGAAATAGTTTTGTTTTACAAGATCAAGGTACGAAAATCATGATTGATTGTGGAACAACAAAAAAGCATTTGATGAATAGTTTACATCAATTAGATTTAGAAATAGAAGATCTAGATGCATTAGTGATTACACATGATCATGCGGATCATGTTTCTCAAATTCGACATTTTAAAGAAATTGATATTTATTCACCAATTGAAATCAATGATATTGATACATTTCGTGTTCGACCATTACAAAAATTCACAATCAATAATCTAATATTTACACCGATTGCGTTAAGTCATGATGCATTAAATACAACGGGATACATCATTGAAGATGGCATTGAAAAGCTTGTTTATATTACAGATACTGGTTATGTCAATCAAAGATATATTTCTATGATGAAAGATGCAGATTGGATTGTATTAGAAAGTAATCATGATGTAGAAATGTTGATGCATACATCTAGACCACAATTTCTAAAACAGAGAATCTATGGAGATGATGGTCATTTGAATAATGAAGATTGTGCAGAAGTTTTAAAACAAATCGTAACAAAAAATACAAAGATGATTATTCTTGCACATTTAAGTGAACAAGCAAATACAAGAGAAAAAGCATTAGAAGTTTCGAGTGAAGTTTTATTAAAACAAAATGAATTAAATGAGAAATTAGTAATATGTGCTGCAGGGCAATATGAAATGATTCGAAAAGGAGAACGAGATGAAGAAACTGATCTTGGTAGCGTTAAGCGTTTTATTGGCATGGAACATAGTTCTCAGCATTCAACTCAATAGATTATCTTCATCCAATAGTGATGGAAGTGTTGTTATTCATAATAAAGTAGATACAAATGATATTTCTTCTGTTGTGGAAAATGTGAAAACCAATATTGTGAGTGTGGAAACAAGTAGAGGAAAATATTCAGGTGTTGTGATTGAAAAAGATGGGAATGATCTTTATATCGTTACAGTTTCTGAAGTGAATGATGAGACTAATACAATTGTATTTGATTCTGGGGCAAAAAAAGATGCAACAGTAGTAGGATTTGATAATGATACAGATCTTTGTGTTTTGAAATGTGAAGTTGATTTTGATCTAGATGGTTTTACTTTTGAAAATAATGAAGTAGAAAAAGGTCAAAATGTGATTGGAATTAGTGGCAGAAATAGTTCGATTGGAAATATGACAATTTCTTTTGGTGTTTGTAGTGATATTGGTAGTTATTTGATGCATACAGATTCTTCTTATTTATGTTCAATGTTAGAAACGGATATGAATTTGGCAGAAAGACAATATGGTGGAGCACTTGTTGATCTTGGGGGAAGCCTTGTAGGTATCATTACGCATCATCCAGAAGATTCTTCAACACATATGGGTTATGTGATTTCAAGTGATGAAGTTGAAAATGTCTATAAGCAAATTAAAAAGAATGGTACTGTTAGTCGTGGTGTATTTGATATTTGTGTTCGTTCTTTTGAAAATATGGAATCTTATGAAAAGAATGAAAATGGATATGCATTAGATACGACAACTGGATTGTTTGTGTCAGAAGTTAAAGAGCATTCTTGTGCGAATGGTATTTTAGAATATGGGGATCGTATCATTAAAATTGATGGTTCTTCTATGAATTCGGAAAGTGACTTTAAGGAATTCCAATATAGCAGTGAAAGTGGACAAGAAGTAGATGTTGTATTTGAAAGAAATGGCGAAATGAATACTGCAAAGGTGGTGTTGAAATGATTCGCATCATTGCTTGTGGAAAAATGAAAGAAAAGTGGATGCGTGATGGGATTGAAGAATACGCTAAGAGAATTCAACCATACGAAAAGCTAGAAATCATTGAAGTAAAAGATGAGAAGACAATGGATAACAATTCAGAAGCAGATAATATTCGTGTGAAGAATATTGAAGGGGAAAGATTGTTAAAATGTATCAAAGATGATGAATATGTTATTTTGTTAGATTTAAAAGGAAAAGAAATTGATTCTGAAAGTTTAAGTAAAAAAATTGATTTCATTCATACTAGTGGAAAAAGTAAGATTGATTTTGTGATTGGTGGATCATTAGGGTTAAGTGATGCATTGATACAACGTGCCAATGAAAGATGGAAAATTTCTGTTAATACTTTTCCTCATCAATTGTGTAGAATAATTGTATTAGAACAAATATATCGTGCATTTAAGATATTAAATCACGAACCGTATCATAAATAGGGGGATTACATGAAACGAAGTGCAGGTGTTTTAATGCATGTATCTTCTCTTCCTTCACCATATGGAATTGGAACTTTTGGAAAAGAAGCATACAAATTTATTGATTTTTTAGCAGAAGCTGGTCAAACATATTGGCAAATGTTACCCACAGGACAAACAGGATATGGCAATTCACCATATCAATCATTATCATCTTTTGCTGGAAATCCTTATTTCATTGATTTGGATCTATTATGTGAAGATGGATTATTAGAAAAAGATGAAATGGAATCTTATGATTGGGGAAATGATGCAACACATGTGGATTATGGAAAGTTGTATGAAAATCGTTACTTGGTTTTAAAGAAAGCATGTAATAGATTGCATCAGAAATACCAAAAAGAATACTATGAATTTATTCAAGAAGAAAAAAGTTGGGTGAAAGATTATTCGATTTTTATGGCAATCAAACAAGATCGAAATGGACAATCTTGGATGGAATGGCCGCAAGAGTTGAGAAATCATAGATCGCATGAAGTACAAGAAGAATCTTATCGTTTATATGATTCTGTTATGTTTTATGTGCGTATACAATTTTTATTCTTTCTACAATTAAAAAAATTAAAGAAATATGCAAATGAAAAAGGCATTCAGATTATAGGTGATTTACCATTTTATATTGCAGCGGATTCTAGTGATGTATGGGTCAATCCAGAACAATTTTGTATGGATGAGGCAACATATCAACTAAAAGAAGTGAGTGGTATGCCAATTGATGGGGCAAATCCAAAAGGACAAAAATGGGGCAATCCATTATTTGATTGGAAGCAAATGGAAAATGATCAATATGCATGGTGGATCAAAAGAGTACAACATCTTTTAAAGGGTTGTAATGTTGTTAGAATTGATCATTTTCAAGGCTATCATTCTTATTATGCGATTCCATTTGATGGTGAAGCAAAGGATGGTCATTGGGTGAAAGGCCCAGGTTTAAAACCTTTTCAAAAACTAGAAGAAGTTCATGGAAAAGTAGAAATTATCATTGAAGATCTTGGATATTTAAGTGATGAATTCAAACAGTTGATTCATGAAAGTGGATATCCTGGAATGCGTATTTTAGAGTATGCATTTGAAGAAACAGATCCATATTCTTTATACATGCCATTTCAACATGAAAAGAATAGTGTTGTTTATACAGGTACACATGACAATCATACAATTCTTTCTTGGAGTAAAGAGGAAAAGAAAAGAGCGCAAAGAATGTGTGAATATCTTGGTGGAAATGAAAAAGATGTTGTTGATTTGATGCTAAGATGTATGTATGCTTCACCATCGAATGTAGCGATTGCACAAATACAGGATTGGCTTGGATTAGATGATGCAAGCAGAATGAATGATCCATCCAATTATCAAAATGCATGGTGTTTTCGTGTGAAGAAGGGTGTATTTACATCGACTCTTGCGAAGAAATTCAAAGATATGATGTTATTGTATGCAAGGAACAACTGGGATATTCACGATAAATAAGCCAAATGAAATTGATTTGAAAAAAGTTTAAATGTAAACGCTTGTAAGTTGATGCTCGTTGTAATAAAATAAATCTAGTAAATGAATCAGGAGGAAGAATTCGAAATGAAACAGATTTCAGTTACAGTTATTGATCCTGTTGGATTACATGCACGCCCAGCAACAGTTGCAGTAAACGCTGCTAGCAAGTTCAAGTGCGAAGTTAAGGTTGCTTATAAGGGTCGTACAGTAAATATGAAGTCCATCATGGGTGTTATGTCTTTAGGTATTCCTACACAAAGTGAAATTACAGTTTCTTGTGAAGGCGAAGACGAAGATGTAGCTGTCAAGACAATTGAAGATGTACTTCGTGCACAAAAAGTAATTGCATAAGTAATTGCGAATGAAAAGGAGTAGCATCTTGCTTCTCCTTTTTTCAATCATTTAGGTTCTCAGCTCCTAATTAAAAGCTGATATTTTTAAAAGCGGAAAAGAAAACGCTTACAGAAGGGAAGATAATATGACATATCTCGATGAATATAAGAGATGGAAAGAAACAGATCTATTAGACATTGATCTGAATACAGAATTAGATTCGATTGCAGAAGAAGATGATGCAATCAAAGAACGTTTTGCGGTATCTTTACAATTTGGTACAGCTGGTCTAAGAGGTACATTAGGTGCTGGAACAAATCGTATGAATATTTGGGTCGTAAGACAAGCTACGCAAGGTGTTGCAGATTGGGTAAAGACACAAGGTGGAACACAAACAGTTGCGATTTCTTATGATTCTCGTTTGAAAGGTTGGAACTTTGCACGTGAAGCTGCAGGTGTATTAGCTGCAAATGGTATTTCTGTTCGTATTTATGATGAATTGATGCCAGTACCTGCTTTATCATTCGCTACAAGATACTATCATTGTAATGCAGGTATCATGGTTACTGCTTCTCATAACCCAGCAAAATATAATGGTTATAAAGCTTATGGACCTGATGGTTGCCAAATGACAGATGATGCTGTTGCGGTAGTATATGATTCCATTCAAAAAACGGATGTATTAACTGGTGCGAAAGTTATGTCTTTTGCGGAAGGTGTTGAAAAGGGATTGATCAAGTTTGTTGGTGATGATTGTAAGAATGCTTTATATGAAGCAATCGAAGCTAGACAAGTTAGACCAGGTCTATGCAAAACAGCAGGCTTAAAACTTGTATATTCTCCATTGAATGGTACTGGTTTAGTTCCTGTTACACATGTTTTAAAAGACATGGGAATTACAGATATTACAATTGTTCCAGAACAAGAATATCCGAATGGTTATTTCACAACTTGTTCTTATCCAAACCCTGAAATCTATGCCGCAATGGAAAAAGGTGTAGAGCTAGCAAAACAAACTGGTGCAGATTTGATGCTTGCAACAGATCCAGATGCAGATAGAGTTGGTATTGCGATGAAATGCCCAGATGGTTCTTATGAACTTGTTTCTGGAAATGAAATGGGTGTTCTATTATTAGACTATATTTGTGCAGGAAGAATTGAAAAAGGAACAATGCCAGAAAAAGCAGTTGCGGTTGAATCCATTGTTTCTACACCTCTTGCTGAAAAAGTTGCAGAACATTATGGTGTTGAACTAAGACATACATTAACTGGTTTTAAGTGGATTGGTGATCAAATCGCTAAGTTAGAAGCAGATGGTGAAGTAGATCGTTTCATCTTTGGATTTGAAGAATCTTATGGATATCTAGCTGGACCATATGTACGTGATAAAGACGCTATCATTGGATCAATGCTGATTTGTGAGATGGCTGCTTACTATAGAAGTATTGGTTCTTCTATTAAACAAAGATTAGAAGAAATCTATGCACAATATGGAAGATATCTCAATGTAGTAGATGCTTATGAATTCCCTGGATTATCTGGTATGGATAAGATGGCTGGAATCATGAAAGATCTAAGAGAAAATACACCTAGTGATTTTGGTGGTAATAAAGTCGTTAAGGTTACTGACTACTTAGATACTGCTTCTACTGGTTTACCTAAATCGAATGTTTTAAGATATGACTTAGAAGATGGATCCGTATTAATTGTTAGACCAAGTGGAACAGAGCCAAAGATTAAAACTTATTTCACAACAAGTGGTGCAGATCTAAAAGAAGCACAAGCGAAAAAGGATGCTTTGACAGAAGCAATCAAACCGATTCTTGCGTAGTATCAAGCCTCTGAAAAATGAGGCTTTTTTTGACGGTATTTAAAAAATGACAGATGGTCATTCTTTTTGGTAAAATAGATACGGTTTGGAGGGCTCTATGAAAAAAACTAAAATAATTGAAAGCTTCCATGAAGGACATTGTATTGAAGCGTATCGCCTTTTTGGTGCACATGTCTGTGAAGAAAATCATGTATTTGGTGTTCGTTTTACAGTATATGCTCCACATGCTAGAAATATATCTGTAGTTGGTTCTTTTAACCAATGGGATGAAAATCGTAATCCAATGTGTAGAACGGATTACGCTGGAATATGGAGTACATTTATTGAAAATGTACATGAATGGGATTCTTATAAATATCGCATTGAAACTGGACGTGGTGATATTTTATATAAAGCTGATCCATATGCATTTTATTCAGAAACAAGACCAAATAATGCTTCAAAAGTTTATGACTTAAATGATATTCATTGGAGCGATGCAAAATGGATGAAATCTAGAGATAAGAATTTTGATAAACCAATGAGCATTTATGAAGTTTATGCAGGTGGTTGGAAAAAGAATGGACAATATCCATACACATATCAACAATTAGAAAAAGAATTGATTTCTTATGTAAAAGATAATGGTTTTACACATATTGAAATGATGCCTTTATGTGAATATCCTTTTGATGGTTCATGGGGATATCAAGCAAGTGGATATTATTCTTTAACAAGTCGTTATGGAAATCCAACAGAATTTGCATCTTTTGTGAATACATGTCATAAAGAAGGTATTGGAATCATTATGGATATGGTTCCAGTGCATTTTGTGAAAGATGCATTTGGTTTGATTGCGTTTGATGGTGAACCATTGTATGAATATACAGATCATGAAAATGCAGAATCACAATGGGGAACAATGAATTTCAATTTATGGAATGAAGAAGTACGTTCATTCTTGATGAGTGCTTTTGCGTTTTGGTGTGATATTTATCATATTGATGGGATTCGCGTAGATGCGGTAAGTAATTTGATTTATTGGGGTGGTAATAGTAATCGTGGCATTAATCAAGGAAGCATTGATTTTACAAAGCGGTTAAATTATTACATCCATCGTGAATTCCCAAGTGTCATGATGATTGCGGAAGATAGTTCGGATTACGCAAAAGTAACTGCTTCCACATTGGATGGTGGCTTAGGATTTGATTATAAGTGGGATCTAGGTTGGATGAATGATACATTGAAGTATTATTCTACTGATCCTTTATATCGTATGCATGATCATCATAAGATTACTTTTTCGATGCATTATTTCTATTCTGAGAGGTTTTTACTACCATTTTCTCATGATGAAAATGTACATGGGAAAAAGACGATATTAGATCGTATGTGGGGTGACTATGATGCGAAATTCTCACAGGCAAGAAATCTATATGCATATATGTATGCTCATCCTGGGAAGAAATTGAATTTTATTGGAAATGAAATTGGTTCTTTTCGAGAATTTGATGAAAACAAAGAAATTGATTGGTTTTTATTAGATTATCCGATGCATGATAAATTCCATCAGTTTTTTAAAGATTTAAATCATTTGTATCAACAACATGCATGTTTCTATCAATATGATTATTCCAATCATAATGGATTTCGTTGGATTGATGCAGATAATGCGAAACAATCTGTTTATTCATTTATTCGTGAAAATGAAGAAGAATACATTGTTTGTATCATGAATTGTAAACCTATGGATTATCCGCAATATGATATTAAAGTTCCACAAAGTGGCACATATGTTGAAATTTTAAATACAGAAAATGAAAAATATGGAGGTAGTGGACTTTGTAATCCAAAGCCATTATGTTCATTTTCAAATGGAAATCAGCACGGATATCAAGATAGTGTTACAATTTATCTTGCGCCATGGGCAACGATTTGGCTGCATTGTAAAAAGAATAGGGAGAAATAAATGTTTAAGAGTAAAGCTGAATTTAAAAAAGAATATGAAAGAAGACTTGTTGAAAGTTATGGTTGTGCAGTAGAAGATACACATCCTACAGAAAAATACATGGTATTAGGTCAAATGGTAAGAGACTATGCCAATATCAACTGGAAAGATACAAAATGTGCAATCAAACAAACAAAGTCAAAACAAATTTATTATTTTTCAATTGAATTTTTGCTTGGAAAAATGTTAACAAGTAATTTAAAGAACCTTGGAATCTATGATATGGTCGTGAATGGTTTGAAAGAACTAGGAATTGATTATGATGAATTAGCTTCTTTGGAATTAGATCCAGGTTTAGGAAATGGTGGCCTTGGAAGACTTGCAGCTTGTTTTATGGATTCTGGTGCTTCTTTAAACCTTCCTTTAAATGGAAACTGCATTCGTTATCGTTCTGGTTTATTTGAACAACAAATTAATGAAGCAGGTGAACAAGTAGAATTACCTGATTATTGGATGCGTTATGGAAATCCTTGGGAAATTAGAAAACCAAAGCATTCTGTAGAAGTGGAATTCTATGGACATATTGATACTTGGTATGACAATGATGGAACAATGCATTTTGAACATCGTGATTCTACAAAAGTGATGGCTGTACCATATGATATGGCACTCATTGGTGCGAATACATTCTTCACAAATACATTACGTTTATGGAGCGCAGAACCAGCAAGTAAACCAATGTATATGTCAGAAAGAGATTATCTTTCTTTAGTTGATGATATTTGTTTGAAGCTTTATCCAGATGATTCTACAGAACAAGGAAAGTATCTACGTTTGATGCAGGAATATTTCTTTGTATGTGCAGGAATTCATTCCATCATAGAATCTCATTTGAAAGAGTATCCTTCTCTAAAGAATCTAGGAAAGAAGATTGCGATTCAGATGAATGATACACATCCTGTTTTAGTAGTTCCTGAATTAATGAGAGTGTTGATGGATGAATATCAATTCTCATGGGATGATGCATTTGAAATCGTTACAGAAACTTGTGCATATACAAACCATACAGTCATGGCAGAAGCATTAGAAAAATGGCCAATGAGTTATATTCGTAATTTATTACCTCGTATTGCGATGATCATTGAAGAAATCGATCGTAGATTTGCGCAATATGTATGGGAAAATTGTGGGGATGATAAAGGTATGGTTGAAAGAGTACGTGTCATTCAAAATGATACGGTACATATGGCAAATCTTGCGATTGTGGGATCACATTCTATCAATGGCGTTGCCAAGATCCATTCTGAAATCTTAAAAGATGATTTATTTTATGATTTCTATCATTTATTCCCAAATCGTTTCTCTAATAAAACAAATGGTATTACTCCTAGAAGATGGATGTTATATAACAACCCACAAGAAAAAGAATTCTTGGATCGTTTGATTGGAAAAGAATATGAAACAGATTTCAGAAAATTTGAAGATCTCATGAATTATGTAGATGATAAGAAAGTACAAGATGCATTCTTAAAAGTAAAACAAGAAAGAAAACAAATCTTAGCTTCTTATATTTTAGAAAAGACAGGAATTCAAGTAGATCCAAATTCTATCTTTGATTCTCAAGCAAAACGTTTACATGCATATAAAAGACAACTTTTAAATGTCATGAATATCATTTATCGTTATCAAAGAATTAAAGCAGATCCAAATTATACAATGCAACCACATACTTACTTATTTGCAGCAAAAGCAGCAGGTGCATATACATTCGCAAAGAAAGTTATTAAATTGATCAATTGTGTAGCGAAAGTAGTAAATAGTGATCCTGATGTTAAAGGCATGATCAAAGTTGTATTCTTGCCAAATTATTGTGTAACAATGAGTGAAGTATTAGTTCCTGGTACAGATGTTTCTGAACAGATTTCTACAGCTGGTAAAGAAGCAAGTGGTACAGGTAATATGAAATTCATGATGAATGGTGCAATTACTTTAGGTACACTAGATGGTGCGAATGTAGAAATTGATGAACTCGTTGGTAGAGAAAATGATGTGATTTTTGGACATACTGTTGAAGAATTGAATGACATGAGATATAGCTATCATTGCCAAGATTACATTAATGGTGATGAGAGAATCGCAAATGTTCTTCATTCATTAGTAGATGGTACATGGTCTAGTGATTTAGATGATTTTACTTTGATTCTTAATGAGATCACAAATAAGAATGATGAATTCTTTGTGTTAGCTGATTTTGATGCATATGTAAAAGCACAAGAAAAGATTGAAGAATTATATCAAGATAAGCATCAATGGGCTAAGATGTGTTTAGTGAATATTGCTAAGAGTGGTTATTTCTCAAGTGATAGAACAATTGAAGACTACGCAAAAGAAATCTGGAACGTGAAACCATTGAAATTTTAATAAAAATGTGGCAACATTGATTTGCCACTTTTTTTGAAATAATAAACGGAGGATTTTATGCCAGCAATGTATGCATATCTAGATGATTTTGGGAAAGTAACCATCTGGATGAATAAAAACTTTTATGGTGGAAGAAGTGATTATTTTAGCTTATTAGCAACTGGAGGAGAATCAATCGATTTAATTGTTTATAGTGTCGAAGAACATGAAACGCAAACAAAATATGTTCTTACTTCTCCTGCGGATATTCAATTTGGAAAGAATTATAGTGTACGAGAATCTCATGGTTTGATCGTTCCATTAGAGTTCCGTTTAATTGTGAATACGGAAGAATTCAATCGTATGTTTTATTATGATGGAGATGATTTAGGTGCAACGTATCATCGTGGCTATACGGATTTTGCGTTATGGGCTCCTACTGCAGTATCCATTACATTACAAACAAATACAAATGGTGTAATTCATACATATCCTATGGAAAGAAGTCCAAAAGGTGTATGGAGAAAGCATGTAAGTGGCAATTTAAAACATACGTTATATTGTTACTTGATTGAAAGAAATGGAAAAGTTGTGAAGTCATTAGACCCATATGCTTTTAGTAGTAATGGGAATGCACAAATGAGTGCAGTTATTAATTTAGATAAAATTGAATCTATTCCTAAAACAAAAGTGAATGGAAAAGTATGTGGAACAGATGCCATCATTTATGAAGCAAGTGTTCGTGATCTGACTAGTTCTAAGAAAACTGGAACGAAAACAAATGGAAAATATATTTCTCTTTGTGAAGAAAATACTATGCATGATTTTATGCCTACAGGATTGAATTATTTATCACAATTAGGAATTACACATGTTCAATTGATGCCTGTACATGATTTTTGTACAGTAGATGAATTTCATCCTGAAAAGAATTATAACTGGGGTTATGATCCAATGCAGTATTTGAGTTTGGAAGGTAGTTATTCTACAAATCCTGATGATCCTTATTCAAGAATGCTTGAATTTAGAAAGATGGTTTCTTGTTTCCATAAACATCAATTGAGAGTGAATTTGGATGTTGTATTTAATCATACTTATGATGTTGATTCCTGTTGTTTTAATTGTGTTGTTCCATACTATTACTATCGATATAATGAAGGTTGTTTCTTATCGAATGGATCATTTTGTGGAAATGATTTTGCTTCAGAAAAACCAATGGCAAGAAAGTATCTTGTGCATGTAATTGAATCAATGATCCAATTATATGATGTGGATGGTTTTAGATTTGATTTAATGGGTATCTTAGATGTAGAAACGATGAATCAAATTCACGATACTGGAAAAAAATTAAAGAAAGATATTATGATCTATGGAGAAGGTTGGGATCTACCGACTATGTTGGATTATAAGAAAAAAGCTTCTATCATGAACCAAAATGTTATGCCTGAAATTGGACATTTTAATGATTATTTTAGAGATGTCGTGAAAGGAAAGACAAGTGATGATCAAAAAGCTGCACGTGGTTATATTACAGGAGATACAGATCAAGCATTCTCCGTTCTTTCCGCAATTACTGCAAATGTAATGGGGGAACCATTATTCAAACGCTTTGAAGAACCAAATCAAACAATCAATAATATCGAAACACACGATAACGCAACGGTATGGGATAAGATGCATGCATGTTGTAGTAATGAAGATCGGCAAACACGAAAAGAACGTCAAAAGATGATGATATTAACAACACTTGTATCTCAAGGTATTCCTTTCTTGCATGCAGGTTGTGAATTCTGTGGAACAAAGAATGATAATGGAAATAGTTATAATGCAGGTGATAAGATCAATCAAATGGATTGGGAAAGAGCTGAGTATTATAAAGATATTATTGAATATACGAAAAAGTGTATTGCGTTAAGAAAAGAATATAAGCAATTTAGATTACATACGACAGAAGAAATCATGGAACATGTGAAAGTTTCTGTTTCAGATGGTGGAATTGTATTCTATGATATTTTCATGGAAGATAAGAAGCATCATATTGATGCAATCAGAGTTGTATTTAATCCTTCTTTCTTTGGAAAAGAATATGATTTTGAGCCTAGTTGGAAATGTATTTTTGATGAATTTGGTGAAGAAAGAGAAGAGATTGGAACACATGTAGAAGTTCCTGCTTTATCTATTAGAATATTTGAAAGAATGTTACATGAAGGAATGGAATGATTGGATTCCATTCTTTTCATTTTGACTTTCCAATAGTAAGATAGTTCTATAGGTAATGGAGAAAGATATGACAGAAAAAAAATATGATGTAGTGGCTTTGGGAGAGCTGTTAATAGATTTTACAGAAAACGGAATTAGTGAACAAGGGAATCCTCTTTTAGAGGCAAATCCAGGAGGTGCACCTTGTAATGTTTTGAGCATGTTAACACGCCTTGGTAAGAAAACAGCATTTCTTGGAAAAGTTGGAAATGATGGCTTTGGTCATCTTTTAACAAAGGCAGTACAGGAACAAGGAATTGATACAGTTGGTTTACGTTATGATGATGAAATTCATACAACATTAGCACTTGTATTAAAGAAGGAAAATGGAGATCGTGATTTTGCATTCTATCGTAATCCAGGTGCAGATATGACACTAAGAGAAGATGAAATTGATGATTCTCTATTAGCAAATACAAAAGTATTTCATTTTGGAACATTGTCTTTAACCGATGAGCCAGTGATATCCGCAACAAAAAAAGCAGTTTCTATCGCAAAAGAAAATGGTGCAATCATTACTTTTGATCCAAACTTAAGAGAACCTTTATGGAAATCATTAGATGAAGCACATAAAATGATTGATTGGGGATTACAACAAGCAGATGTTGTTAAGATTTCAGATAATGAAATTACTTGGTTTACTGGAATTGATGATTATGATTTGGCAATTAATAAATTACAAAAAGATTATCCAAATCTAAAATTGATTTGTTTATCAATGGGAGCAGATGGTTCCAAAGCTGTAACAAAAGAACATCATGTTTTTTATCCAGCATTCTTACAAGATAAGACGATTGAAACAACAGGAGCAGGAGATACTTTCTGTGCATGCATGATCAATACAGTGTTAGAAAATGGAATAGCTGACTTTGATGAAAAAACTTTGATAGATATGTTGAAGCTTGGAAATGCTGCGGCATCCTTAGTGACAACGAAAAAAGGTGCTTTGAGAGTAATGCCTACGAAGGAAGAAGTTCTTTCTTTTATGAAAGATTTTGAGAATAAATAAAATGATGATGAAAAAAATAATAAATTCCATTGTTGGTATTTCACTTTCTATTGGAATGATGTGTACACCAATTCATGCTGAAAAATCATTTTCTGATTTTGAAGATACGTTGTTTAAAGATTTGATGGAATCTGATTATACAACGATGCATTTTGCGTTAAAAAATTATGCTAAGTTGAATATTGAAAAACCAGAATTGAATGTAGGGGATGCAAGGTGGGAAGATTATGAAGAAACAGTTAATGAAGATCAAGCATATTTAGATGAATTACATACATTTGATTATGATTCTTTAACAGATACTGAAAAAACAGATTATGAAACAATCGAAGCATATCTATATCAACAAATCAATTTAAATTCTTATCCATATTTTGATTGGGCATTTAATAGTTCAAGTGGTGTGATTGATAATCTATTAACGACATTTACAGAATTTACGTTTTATGAAAAAGAAGACTTTGATGATTATTTGACCGTATTATCTTCTGTTCCAGATTATTTAGATCAATGTTTAGAAAATACAAAGAAACAAGCAGAAAAGGGATATTTTTTAACAGATAAAATGTTAGAAGATACAGAAGATGCGATTGATAAATTTGTAGAGAAAACAGATGATAATGAATTAATTCGTATTTTTGATGAAAATGTAGATGCATTTGATGGATTGAGTGATTCTGAAAAGAAAGAATATAAAGAAAAGAATAAAGATATTGTTTTAAATTCTTATATTCCAGCCTATCAAAAAGTTGGGGAAGAATTATTAAAATTAAAAGGTTCTAGAAAAGGAGAATATAACGTTTCTTCTTTAGAAGACGGGGATGATTATTATCAAGCCTATGCACAATACGCAACAAGTATGCATACTGATGTGAGTACGATGTTAGATGTTTGTACACAATTTCTAGAAAAAACAGTCATGGGATTGTATGAGTTGTCAAAATCACATAGCGATGAAATCGATGAACAAATTGATTTAGAAAGTGCAGAAGATGTTTTAGCGTATCTAGAACAACACTTAGATGATTTCCCCGAACTTCAAAAAGTAGATTACAATGTAAAATATTTGGATCCTAGTGTAGCGAGTGATAGCATAGTTGCTTATTACTTAACACCACCAATTGATGATGTACAAGAAAACGTAATCAAAGTAAATGGAGATAATATTTCAAATACAAATGATTTGTATATGACATTAGCACATGAAGGATTCCCAGGACATTTATATCAATTCAATTATTATTACAGTACAAATCCTGCAAATATTCGTACACAAATAACAATGTTAGGCTATCAAGAAGGATGGGCAATGTATGCGGAAGGTCAGGCATTGGCTGTATCAAATTTAAATAGCTATTCTAGTGAATATCAGAAACTTAACAATGAATTGAATTATGTGATGGATGCAGCAGTAGACTTGGGTGTGAATGGTCTAGGATGGTCGATTAGTGATGTTTCAGAATATCTTGATAATTTATTTTTAAACAATGAAGCAGCACAATCTTTATATGATTATGTGACAGAATATCCTGGTGTGTTATTGTCTTATGGAGTAGGCGTTGCGATGTTTGAATTGTTAGAAGATAAGGCAACGGATGCTTTAGGAGATGATTTCGATCAAAAAGAATTCAATACGGTTATTTTAAATGGTGGACCTAGAACATTTGAACTTGTTGAAGAAGATGTCAATGCATATTGTGGTATTGAAAATACAGATGAAAATAACATCTTTAAACATGTTTCTTATGCAGAAAAGGCATCATCCAAACAAAGTAATACAGAAGATTCTAGTGTTAATTGGATCTTATATGGTGTGGTTGGTGTAGGAATGATCGCAATTGGTGCAATTTCCATCATTGTGATCATAAGAAGTAGAAAGGATGATCCTTTTCTATCATGATTCACAATGAATGGTGGCCTTTTTTACAAGATGAGTGGCAAAAATCATATTTTGTAGAACTCTCTAAATTTGTGCATGAGGCCTATGAACATAAAACGATATTCCCACCAAAAGATAAAGTATTTTCTGCTTTTGAAGTATGTGATTATTCTGATGTGAAAGTTGTGATATTGGGCCAAGATCCATATCATGAATTGCACCAAGCACATGGAATGTGTTTTTCAGTAAATCCAGGAATTAAGATTCCTCCTTCACTCGTAAATATTTATAAAGAATTACATGATGATGTTGGTTGTTATATTCCTAATAATGGATATTTGATGCCATGGGCAAAACAAGGAGTATTCTTGTTGAACACGGTTATGACGGTTGAAGAAGGAAAAGCAAATTCACATGCTGGGAAAGGCTGGGAGATATTTACAGATCACACGATTCAAAAAATCAACGAAAAAGATTCGCCGGTCGTATTTCTACTTTGGGGCAGAAATGCTAGAAACAAAGCAAGTATGATCGATACAAAAAAACATCTTGTATTAGAATGTGCACATCCTTCTCCATTATCTGCATATCATGGTTTCTTTGGATGTAAGCATTTTTCTAAAACAAATACTTTCTTGTTAGAACATGGAAAGGAGCCAATCCATTGGCAAATAGAGAATATATAGATGAAGAATGGGTCATGAAAAGAAGAAATGAAAATCATGGCCTTTCTCCTATAAAAAGTGTATTAAAAATATATGGAGATCCTCAAGATCACATCCATTGTATTCATGTTGCAGGTACAAATGGAAAAGGTAGTACTTGTAATTATTTGAAAGATATTTTAATTTCACAAGGATATAAAGTTGGGATGTTTACATCTCCTCATCTCATCACACATCGAGATCGTATCCGAATCAATCAAGATTACATTTCTCATGAAGTATTTCAAAAGTATCTTTTAGATATGAAAGATTTGATTGAATCATATCATCTAGGGATGTTTGAAATTGATACTTGTATTGCTTTTCGATGGTTTTATGAAGAACAGGTGGATTACGCTATCATTGAAACAGGATTAGGTGGAAGATTAGATAGTACAAATGTTATACAAAGACCTGATTTATGTGTAATAACAAGTATTGGATATGATCATATGAATTTATTGGGAAATCGAATTCAACAAATTGCATATGAAAAAGTAGGCATTGTAAAAAAAAATACACCATGTGTAATTGGAAATATTTGTAAGGATGCTAAAAGTGTGATTCAAAAAAACATCCAAAGAAAACATGCACGAATGATATCGTTGGATTCATATTATGTGAAAGATAAACATCTATTTTCTTATGAAGATACATTGTATGAAATTCCGAGTATTGCTTTCTATCAATACCATAATGCATCTTTAGCGTTATTATCATCGAAGCTACTAGGAGTTGATATAAAAGATTCTACTGTCAAAGAAACTTTGAAGCATAGCTTTTGGAAAGGTAGATTTGAGAAAGTACATGATGATCCAGTTGTAATGATTGATGGCGCACATAATGAAGAAGGAATTCGTGCTTTATGTGAATCGATGCAAGTATTAAAGAAACCAATCTATTGTGTATTTTCTGCATTGAAAGATAAAGAAGTACATAAGATGGCATCTTTGTTGAAAAGAAATTGTGATGTATTGATGATTACACAATTTGAAAATGAAAGAGCAGATACAATGGAAGATTTATATGTAGATGGTTCTATTTTGGAAAAAGATTATCAAAAAGCAATTCAGAATGCAATGCAACAGTGTAACAATGGCACAGTTGTTATAACAGGAAGCTTATATTTTATCTCAATTGTAAGAAATTATTACAAATATTTGAATAAAACATGAAATAGTCATTAAAAAATGATTAGAAGTGTATTATAATGTAAGCGGTAACATAAATAGAAATCAGGAGGCAAATCATAATGAGAGCTAATAACATGGCAGCAATGATTCTTGCGGGCGGCAGAGGTAGTCGTTTGCATGAGCTGACCAAAAAGGTTGCGAAACCAGCCGTTCATTTTGGCGGTAAATATCGCATCATCGACTTTCCACTTAGTAATTGTGCAAATTCAGGTATTTCAACAGTAGGTGTTTTAACACAATATGAATCTGTTCTTTTAAATGCATATGTTGCCAAAGATCAGTTCTGGGGTTTAGACACCAATGATGGCGGAGTATATGTTTTAACACCAAGAGAAACAGATGACAAAGGTTTAGATGTTTTTAGGGGAACTGCAGACGCTATTACACAAAATATCGATTTCTTAGATAGTGTAAATCCTGAATATGTATTGATTTTATCTGGTGACCATATCTATAAGATGAACTATGAAAAGATGCTTGCATATCATCAACAAAAGCAAGCTGACGCTACAATTGCGGTACTTCAAGTTACATTAGAAGAAGCTACACGTTTTGGTATCATGAATTGTGATAAAGATGACATGATTCAAGAGTTTGAAGAAAAGCCAGAACATCCAAAGAGTAATCTAGCTTCTATGGGTATTTATATTTTCAACTATAAGACATTACGTAAATATCTTTTAGCAGATGATAAGAATCCAAATTCATCTCATGACTTTGGTAAGGATATCATTCCAACATACTTGAATGATAATAGAAGATTAGCTGCTTATCGTTTCAAAGGATATTGGAAAGATGTTGGTACTGTTGATTCTCTTTGGGAAAGTAATATGGATCTATTAGAATCTGATAACCAATTAGATCTAGGTGATTCCAATTGGAAGATCTATACAGAGAACGTAAATTCATTACCTACATTTGTTGGCGAAGAAGCTAAAATTAATAATGCATATATTACACAAGGTTCAATTGTTTTAGGTGATGTAAAGAATTCCGTCATTGGTACAGGTGCTGAAATTGCCAAAGGTGCTAAAGTTGTGGATTCTGTTATTCAACCAGGTGCTAAGATTGGTGAAGGTGCAAAGGTTACACGTTGCATCGTTGCAGATGATGTAGAAGTTGCGCCAGGAGCAGTTCTAGGTTCTAGCAAGTCTGAACATATTGAACTTGTTGCGAAGAAGTATGCAGAGTAAGGAGGCCGACATGAAAGCATTAGGAATTATTAGTTTTGAAAATAACCAAGCTAACGTAGGCGGTCTTGATGATTATAGACCGGTTCCTGCAATCTCATTTTTAGGAAGATATAGAATTATAGACTTTATTCTTTCTAATATGACAAATTCTGGAATTGATAACATTCATGTTTATTGTAAAGAAAAACCTCGTAACTTATATGCACATTTAGGTTCAGGTCAACAATACAATATCAATTCAAAACGTGGTGAATTAAGAATTTTATATGGTGAAAAACCATTTGCGGCAGAAGTATATAACAATGATATTGCGAATTATATCTTGAATATGCAATATATTGAAGAAGATAACAATCCATATGTCATTGTAGCTCCTAGTTACTTTGTATATAGTTTAGATTTTACAAATGTATTACAACAACATATTGAATCAAAGTCTGATATTACAGTTCTTTATACAAATACAACAGATGGAAAAGAACGTTTCTTAGGATGCGATACCTTAACATTAGATAAAGATAAGAGAGTAACAGAAATTGGACACAATCGTGGTAAGAAAAAGAGCGTATCTATTTCTTTAGAAGCTTATGTTTTAAGTAAAGATCTATTCATTAAATTGGTTAAGAAAGCAGCTGAAACTTCTTCTTTATATTGGTTTAGAGATATCTTAAATGATTCTTTGGAAGAATTAACAGTTACAGGATATGGCATTAAGGGATTTGTTGGATGTATCAATACATTACAAGAATACTTTAGAGTTACAATGGAATTGAAAGATCGTGGTACAGCGAAAGGTTTATTTAAACCAGGTTGGCCAATCTATACACAAACAAATGATTCTGCACCTACTGTTTATGGTAAAACATCGAATGTTACAGGAAGTGTTATTGCGAATGGTTGTGTCATTGAAGGAAAAGTTAGTGATTCTATTATTTCAAGAAATGTTACAATCAGAGAAGGTGCTGTAATCAAAAATTCTATTGTTTTACCAGGTGCTTATATTGGAGAACGAGCAAAACTTGATCATGTAATTGTAGATAAATATGCAATTATCCATCATGTCAAGGAATTGAAGGGAACAGCAGAAGAACCAGTATACGTAAAGAGAAGAGACCGTATCTAAAGGAGGTTTTATGGGAAGATCAATTCTTTTCGTGGCAGGAGAAGGCTTGCCATTTGTAAAGACAGGAGGACTTGCGGATGTTATCGGTGCTTTACCAAAAGCATTGGTACAAAAAGGACATGACGCAAGAGTAGTACTTCCTCTTTACAGCAAAATTATTGAAAAACATTACGACAAGCTAACAAAACTGGGCACGATACAGATTCATTCAGGTTGGATCGATCAACCAGCAACATACTATACAGCTACGGCAGATGGCGTTATTTATTATTTCATTGAACATCAAGGCTATTTTGAAAGAGAAGGTCTATATGGTTACGATGATGATGGCGAACGTTTCGCTTTCTTCCAACGTGCCGTATTAGATATGATCTATTTTATCGATTGGTGGCCAAACATCATTCATTCAAATGATTGGCAAACAGGAATGATTCCATTATTATGTCATGCTTGTTATGCAGATGATTATCGTTATCAATCTATCAAACATGTTTATACGATTCATAATATGGCTTTCCAAGGAAACTTTGGAGTTGATATGTTACCTACATGTTTAGGTTTGGATTATAGCTATTTTGATGATGGATCCATTAAATTTGATTCTGGTATTTCATTTATGAAAGCTGGTATTGTTTATGCAGATAAGATTACAACAGTATCTCCTACTTATTCTAATGAGATCTTAACAGAGACTTATGGGGAAAGAATGGATGCTGTTCTAAGATATCGTAGAGGTGATCTATGGGGCATTGTCAATGGTATTGATGTTGACTTATGGAATCCAAAGAAAGATAAATTATTATCTAAGAATTATGATGTTCGTTCTTATGCATCAGGCAAAAAAGCAAATAAACTTGCTTTACAGAAAATGCTTGGTTTAGAAGAAAATGACAAAAAACCATTAATTGGTCTTGTATCTCGTTTGACAAATCAAAAGGGTGTTTACATGATTACGGATAGAATTCGTGAAATCATGGGAATGGGTGTTCAATTTGTTGTTTTAGGTACAGGTGAAGCAAATGCTGAGAATGCATTCAAATGGATGGAAGAAGAATATAAAGGACAAGCAGTATATTATTGTGGATACAATGAAGACCTTGCACATTTGATTTATGCAGGTAGTGACTTGTTCTTGATGCCATCTTTATATGAACCATGTGGTATTGGTCAATTGATTGCAATGCATTATGGTTCTTTACCAGTTGTAAGAGAAACGGGAGGACTAAAGGATACTGTTCAACCATTTAATCAATATACTGGTGAAGGTAATGGTTTCTCATTCTGGGCTGCAAATGCAGATGATATGGTCTATACGTTAAGATGGGCTGTTGAACAATACAACACAAATAAGCCAGGATGGAAAGGCCTTGTTAAGAGTGCTATGACGACAGATGTATCATGGGATCAATCTGCAAGCATCTATGAGCAGTTGTACTATGAAATCTGTAATTGGGCAGATAACTAAGAAGTAAGAGGAGAAAAATCATCTCCAAATGGTGTCAACCTAAGAAATTAGGTAGGCACCATTTTTATTTTTTCTGTTAGTTTCTGTTCTAATAAATCTACATTGACGGGTTTTGCGATATGGCCATTCATACCAGCATCAAGTGCTTTTTTCTTATGTTGAACTTGTTTTGTTAGAGAACGTTGTAATTCTGATAGAAATATAGGTTTTGAACAAAATGATGTAACACCAATATTCCGTATTTCTTCTTTGATATCTGCAAAGTCATAGGCAGTAAGGATAATGGTTGGATGAGAAATGAATTCATGGATTTGTTTGATCATTTCTACTTGCTTCATATCTGAAATTGAACAATCAATGATATAGGTATGGAACGCATCATTTTTTTGATTGCATATTTTATTTTGGTAATTGCTTCTTCTATGCTTGTTGCGTATTCCGGAACCATCCCCATTTGTTTAAGCATAGTACTGATGTTTAACGATTCGTATTATAGATTCTACATTTCGAAATAATTAAAGATAAAAAAATATGAAAAGGCTTACAAAAGAAAATAGAGTGAATGGTTCGTGAAGTTCTAAAGAAAATTCGTGAAATATTGCACAAAAATTGTTTTTTTGGTTTTTCAACAAGTTGAGGGAGTGTTATAATGAATTCATAAATTAGGAGGAATTTTTTTACATGTCTAAAATCACAGTAAAA
The DNA here is from genome assembly GCA_963650865.1 of Eubacterium sp. AM49-13BH. Taxonomy (GTDB): domain Bacteria; phylum Bacillota_I; class Bacilli_A; order Erysipelotrichales; family Erysipelotrichaceae; genus Bulleidia. The sequence goes on from CAVJMM010000008.1 coordinate 30,542, forward strand.
GATTTGGATGTTAAAGGAAAACATGTCATTGTTCGTGTAGACTTTAACGTTCCACACAAGGATGGTGTAATTACTGACGATAATCGTGTCAGAGCTGCACTTCCTACGATTAACTACTTAACAGAAAATGGAGCTAAGGTTTTATTACTTTCTCATTTAGGAAAGGTTAAGACTGAAGAAGATAAGGCTAAGAATGATATGAGCATTGTTGCTGATTGCTTAGCTAAGTTACAAAGCGCTCCAGTTAAGTTCGTAAATGCAACTCGTGGTGCTGAACTTGAAGATGCTGTAAAGGCACAAGAAGATGGATCAATCGTTTTGATGCAAAATACTCGTTATGAAAAGGGTGAATCAAAGAATGATCCTGAACTTGGTAAATATTGGGCTTCTTTAGGTGATTTATTTGTAGAAGATGCATTTGGTTCTGTTCATAGAGCACATGCTTCTACAGTAGGTATTCCAAGCAATTTACCAGCTGGTTGTGCTGCTGTTGGTTTCTTAGTTGAAAAGGAACTCAATGTACTTGGTGGTGCATTAAATGATCCACAAAGACCTTTCGTAGCAATTCTTGGTGGTGCTAAGGTATCTGATAAGATTGGTGTTATTGAAAACCTATTAAAGATTGCTGATAAGGTTCTTATTGGTGGTGGTATGTCATATACATTCTCTGCTGCTACTGGTGGAAAGATTGGCGATTCTTTATTAGAAGCTGATAAAGAAGATCTAGCTAAGGAATTCTTAGAAAAGGGTGAAGGAAAGTTATTCCTTCCTGTAGATACAGTTGAAGCAAATGCATTTGATAACGCTACAGATATTAAGACAGTTAAAGCTGGACAAGTTGATGACGGCTACCAAGGATTAGATATTGGTGCTGAAACAGTTGCGTTGTTCACAAAGCAACTTGAAGGTGCTAAGACTGTATTCTGGAATGGACCAATGGGTGTATTTGAAAAGCCAGAATATGCAAATGGTACAATCGAAGTTTGTAAAGCAATCGCATCTCTTGAAGGTGCTACTACAATTATCGGTGGTGGTGACTCTGCAAGTGCTGCGAAGAATCTTGGATTCGCTGATAAGTTCTCACACATCTCAACAGGTGGTGGTGCTTCATTAGAATTCATGGAAGGAAAGGAGTTACCGGGTGTAGCAATTATCCCGGAGAAGTAATATAGACATGGCAAGAAAACCAATTATCTTCGGAAACTGGAAAATGAATAAGACACCTAGCGAAGCAAAAGAATTCTTCGAAGGTATCAAAGGATATGTAACAGGCGATGAAGCTGCTGAATATGGTATTGGTGCACCATATATTGATTTAGCAATCGCAGTTGAAAATGCAGGTGCTATTAAGGTTGCTGCAGAAAACTGCAATGAATTAGATTCTGGTGCTTATACTGGAGAAGTTTCTGTACCAATGTTAAAAGAAGTAGGAATTACTTACTGCATTATTGGTCACTCTGAAAGAAGAGAATATTATGCAGAAACATCTGCACATTGTGCAGCTAAAGCTAAGAGATTATTCGCTGCTGATATCACACCTATTCTTTGTGTAGGTGAAACAGAAGCTGAATATGATGCAGGAAAAACTGCTGAAGTCGTTTCTACTGAAATCAAAGAATCTCTAGAAGGACTAACAAGTGAAGAAGTTTCAAAGCTCGTTATTGCATATGAACCAATTTGGGCTATTGGAACAGGTAAATCCGCTGATGTTGAAACAGCAGAAAAGTGCTGCAAGCTTGTAAGAGATACAGTAAAAGAATTATATGATGAAGCTACAGCAGAATCTGTAAGAGTTCAATATGGTGGTTCTGTAAAGCCAAATAACATTAAAGAATATATGGCTTGTGAAGATATTGATGGTGCATTGATTGGTGGTGCATCCTTGAAAGTTGATTCTTTCAAAGAATTAGTTGACGCAACTAAGTAAGTTTTCATAGAGTTTTTAACTCTTGAAATATAGGTAATCATAGGAGGAAATTATAAGATGCCTAATTTTGTAGATCCAATTGCTGAAGTACACGCACGTGAGGTTTTAGACTCTCGTGGTAACCCAACAGTAGAATGTGAAGTAACAACTGAGTCTGGTGCATGGGGACGTGCAATCGTTCCATCAGGTGCATCCACAGGTGAAAGAGAAGCTCTTGAACTTCGTGATGGTGACAAAGACAGATTTGATGGTAAGGGAACATTAAAAGCTACAGCTAACGTAAATGAAAAGATTGCTCCAGCTGTTCTCGGATTGAATGTATTTGATCAAGCATTGATCGATAAGACAATGATCGATCTTGATGGTACAGAATTCAAGAGCAACCTAGGTGCTAATGCTACACTTGCTGTATCTTTAGCTGCTGCTAGAGCTGCTGCTGATTCTTGTGGTCTTCCATTATACAAGTATATTGGTGGAACAAATGGTAAAGTATTACCAGTTCCAATGATGAACGTATTAAATGGTGGTTCCCATGCTGATTCAACAGTTGACTGCCAAGAATATATGTTAATGCCTGTAGGTGCTAAGTCCATCCACGAAGCAGTTCGTATGGGTGCTCAAACATTCCATGCTTTAAAGAAAGTTCTTAAGAAGTATGGTTATGATACAGGTGTAGGTGATGAAGGTGGTTATGCTCCATCCTCATTAGCTAATGGTTCTGGACCTCTAGAAGAACTCAAGAATGAAGGACCTCTAGAACTTATGAAGGAAGCTGTTGAAGCTGCTGGTTTCAAACTTGGTGAAGATATCGCTTTCGCTATGGATTTAGCTTCTTCTGAATTCTATAACCCAGAAACAGGTAAATATGAACTATCTAAGTCTGGACAAGGTGAAAAGACTTCTGATGAAATGATCGATATGATCGAAGAATGGACAAAGAAATATCCATTAATTTCTATCGAAGATGGTCTTGCTGAAAACGACTGGGATGGTTGGAAAAAGCTAACAGACAGACTTGGTGACAAGGTTCAATTAGTTGGTGACGATTTATTCGTTACAAACACAACATTCATCAAGAAGGGTATTGAACTTGGTGTTGCTAACGCTGTATTGATCAAGGTTAACCAAATCGGTACATTAACAGAAACATTAGATGCTATCGAAATGGCTAAGGAAGCTCAATACACAGCTGTAGTATCTCACCGTTCTGGCGAATCTGAAGATAGCACAATCGCTGATCTTGTAGTTGGTGTAAATGCTGGTCAAATCAAGACTGGTTCTATGAGCCGTACAGACCGTATTGCTAAGTACAACCAATTAATGAGAATTGAAGAAGAACTTGGCGATGTAGCTGAATTCCGTGGAAGAAAAGCTTTCTACAATGTTAAAGCTCTTTCTTCAGCTGAATAATTGATTCTAAAATTGAATTTACAAAGAGAGGTATGAGAGAAATCTTGTATCTCTTTTTTTTGCATATTCTTTATGTTAAAATTTTACTATTGACTTAAAGCTCACTTTAAATGTTTAAATAATAGATGTGTTTTGGGGGTTATTTATATGCATATTCCAGAGAATTATTTGTCACCATCAACGTGTGCTGTTTTAACCGTTGCAATGGTTCCTGTTTGGTATAAAGCAAGTAAAAATGTAAAAGAGCATTTCAATCAAGAAAAATTACCGATGTTAGGTGTTGGTGCGGCATTTAGTTTTGTTGCGATGATGTTTAATATTCCAATTGTTGGTGGTAGCTCAGGACATGCAATTGGTGGAACATTACTTGCGATTCTATTAGGACCTGATGCAGCGTGTATTGCGGTGAGTGTTGCTTTATTGATACAAGCGGTTTTGTTTGGGGATGGTGGAATACTGTCTTTTGGTGCAAATTGTTTTAATATGGCATTTATATTGCCTTATTTGGGATATTATTTGTATCAGTTATTTGTAGGAAAGAGTGAAAAGAAATCTCGTAATTTCATTTCTGCATTTATCGCTTCTTACGTTGCTATTAATATTGCGGCATTATTTGCGGCAATTGAGTTTGGAATTCAACCAATCTTATTCAAAGATGCAAGTGGTAATGCATTGTATTGTCCATATAGTTTAAGTGTCAGTATTCCTGCAATGATGATTGAACATTTAGTGTTATTTGGATTTGTTGAAGCAATCTTTACAGCTGGAGTATTATCTTACTTGTATCAAACAAAACCAAATCTAGTAAATAGTGAAGTGAAATCTAATAAACCAATTTATCTTTTATTAGGATTATTAACTGCTTTGGTTCCTTTAGGATTGATTGCACAAGGAACTGCATGGGGTGAATGGAGTAATGAAGAATTGATTGAACAGATTGGATATGTTCCTAGTGGCATGCAAAGTGGTTTTACATTTGAATCTATCATTCCAGACTATTCTTTGAATGGATTGCCTGCTGTATTTACATATTATTTAAGCGCAATTATTGGTGTTGCATTATTGATTATTATATTTAAAATGATTTCTACAATGAAAAAGAAGAACGCATGAAAGATATTCCTGAATGGTTAACAAAAGAAGAACATTACGAAGCCGAAAAATCTAGTTCGGCTTTTGTTGATTGTACGATTCTTGAATTGATTTCCTCGATTCAAAGATTTGAAAAAGTGAATATAAAAAGATATGAACAGAATGCATTTGTAGATCTATTGTTCATAATTGAGACAATATTATGTATTTCTTTATCTACAAATATGTTATTTACATATTTGATATTTGCCTGTTTTTTGATTGTTTTATGTATGATGAAGAGTGAAATCATGGCAAAGATCGTTCATGGAGGTTTATTTGCTGGAGGTTTTTGTGCGCTGATATTGTTACCAACATTATTTTTAGGTAATTCTAAAACATTTATTCGAATAACTTTAAAAGTACTATTATCGTCTTCATTGATTGCTACATACAATGAATATCATACAAGTAATGAAATTATCTCGTGTTTAAAAGCATTACATGTTCCAGATATTTTTATCTTAACATTGGATATGACATTTAAATATATTGTGATGTTATCGAAGATCTGTAAGGAAATATTAGTCGCTTTAAAATGTAGAATGATTGGAAAGTTACCAAAGAAAGATTGTTCTATGATGAATGTCGGAGGAATGACATTTATTCGTTCTATCAAATATAGTGAAGATATGAATGATGCAATGAAATGTAGAGGGTTTAATGGTATTTATTACAATCACATGAAATTTCATTTAAAGAGGATGGATTATCTCATGTTTATAATGATGCTTTTAGAATTGATTGTGTTTCTTTTCTTAGGGAGATAGGTATGGAAATTGTGAAATTAGAAAATATTACATATGCATATGAAGAAGAAATTGTTTTAGATCATATTTCTTTATCTATTGATAAAGGGGAATGCGTTGTCTTGATGGGGAATAATGGTTGTGGGAAATCCACGTTATTAAAAGTTTGCAATGGACTATTAAATTTTCAAGGAACTTATGTTTTTGAAGGAATGAAAATAAATGCGGAAACATTAAAAGATTCCAAACGTTCGAAAGAATTTCATCAAAAAATAGGATATGTTTTTCAAAATAGTGATGTACAGCTATTTTCTACGCATGTCTATGAAGAGATTGCTTTTGCGCCATCACAAATGAATTTGAGTGATACAGAGATTCATGAGCGTGTGAATGATATCTTAAAATTATTGGATATTGAAAAATTAAAGGATCGTTCTCCCTATCAGTTGAGTGGCGGAGAAAAAAGAAAAGTGGCATTAGGTTGTGTGTTATCACAAAATCCAGATTTATTGATTTTAGATGAACCATTAGCTTCTTTAGATACAAAGAATCAAAAATGGTTAAATGAATTTTTATTCGCATTAAAAGAAAGTGGAAAAACAATGCTTATCGCAACACATGATGAAGCCTTTGCCAAAGCAATTGGTGATCGTATTGTTTATATGTCTGATGAGCATAGAATTATTGCATAATCGTTTTACTTGCATGTTTGTGTGAATATCTTTAGAATATGACGCATTGAAGGAGTTTGAAATGAAAAAAAAGTTCTTAACGTGTTTAAGCTTACTATTGATAATCAGTGGTTGTAGTAGCCAACAAGTAAGTAGTAGTTCATCTATAAGTGAAACTTCTAGTGAAGAAGTTGTTTTATCTGATATTTATGATAATTTATCGAGTGAAAATCAATTTGATCTCATGCAGAAAGATGATTTAAAAACATTTATTGAACATGGAACAGGCATCTTATATTTTAGTTTTCCTGAATGTCCATGGTGTCAAGCATATATTCCGATGTTGAATGATGTATTACAAGCGCAAGATGAAAGAGCGTATTATTACAATATTCATATTGATAAAGAAGATGATAGAGATTTCTATGATGAAATAGCACAAATGTTGATTGATCAAAATGAATCTGGTAATGAAGAAGTTGTTTTGTATGGAAATGATGGGAAACCTTTGATTTATATGCCATTGGTATTGTTTATCAATAATGGTAAGATTCAAGCATGGAATGGAGAAAGTAACACAAATGATAGTGATGAAATATCTCCAGAAGATTATTGGACACAAGAAAGAAAAGATAATCTAAAAAATGAATTAGCGGAATCTGTAAAAGAAATCAAGAAAGTACAAGAAGAGAATGAGGCAAAGGGTTGTGATACAGGTTGTTCTTATGGTAGTTGACATTGCATGAACAATTAAGCAGTGTTATAATCTAGAAGCGCACGAAAGGAGCTATTCATGTTGGATGCAATTTTAATGATTGTATCTGCATTAATGATTGTATTATCATTGTTGCAGAGTGGTAAAACAGATGGTATGTCAGGTGCATTCACTGGAAATGGTGGATTGAACTTGTTTGCAAATGTGAAAGAAAGAGGATCTGAAAAGGTCATTTCAAATATTACATTAGTGCTTGGAATTGTTTTCTTTGCATTAGTTATTATCATTCGTATCGTCTAACAAAGTGCCGGGTCAGCCGGCTTTTATTTTAATTATGATGGAAGAGTTAAAAGAACAAATATTGAAATATATTGAGGAACATCCGAAAGGAAAAAGAAAGTTTACAAATCTTGTAGACGTTTTTGACATGCATTCTGATGTACAACGAGATGCATTATCCAATGCATTGGATGAATTAAGTAACGAGTATTTATTATTTAAAGGAGAAGGTGGTCAATACCAAAACCGTAAGCAAGCAAGTATTATTGAAGGGAAAATTTCCATCAATAAAGCAGGAATGGGTTTTATTGATTTAGAAAATCAAGATTCGATTCGTATTGATTCGAAAGACCAAAATAGTGCATTGCATGGTGATATCGTTTTAGTAAAGTGTTCGCCATGGCAGTCTTATGGAGAAGTCATCAAAGTATTAAAACGAGCTAAAAATCATTTCATAGCGACTTATATCAATACCAAACGTGGTTTAGTACTTGTTCCGGATGATGAAAAATTACAAACAAAAACGATTAAGGTCATGCAAAAAAAAGAAATTGTTCCAATTGATGGAATGAAGGTCGTATGTGATATTGTTTCTTATAAACCAATGGTCGTACAAGTTGTAAAAGAAATTGGTTATAAAGATGATCCAGGTGTTGATATTTTATCTGTTCTTTTAGATCATGATATTCAAGCAGAATTTCCTGAAGAAGTCATGCAACAAGTACATGAAATTCCTCAAGTTGTTTTAGAGGAAGAAAAGAAAGGTAGAACAGATCTAACAAAAATCAATACTGTTACAATTGATGGTGATTCTTCGAAAGATTTTGATGATGCGGTATCCGTTTCTAAAACAAAAGAGGGATATAATTTGAAAGTTTCGATTGCGGATGTATCACATTATGTAAAAGAAGGTACACCATTGGATCAAGAAGCTTTTAAAAGAGGTTGTTCTACTTATGTAACGGATCGTGTTGTTCCAATGTTACCACATGAATTGAGTAATGGAATTTGTTCATTGAATCCACATGTCGTTCGATTGACTTTAACATGTGATATGAATGTAAACAAAGATGGTGAAATTACAGATTATTCAATTTATCCTTCCTTTATTTGTTCTACAGAAAGAATGACATACAATCATGTAAATCAAATATTAGATGGTGATATCAAACTACAAAAAGAATATGAACATCTAGGAAATCTCTTCTTTGATTTAAGAGATTGTGCTGATGCAATCAGAAGACATCGGACACAAAAAGGTGCAATTGAATTTGGTTCTAAAGAAAGTGAAATTGTTGTTGATGAAAGTGGTCATCCAATTGATATTCGTCCAAAACAAAGAGGTCATGCGGAAGAAATGATCGAAGACTGCATGGTTGCTGCGAATGTTTGTGTAGCGAATTTTATGAAGTGGCAAGAAATACCAAGCGTATATCGTATTCATGAAGAACCCCAGCCAAAAAGAATCAAAGATTTCATCCGTGTTTCTGAAATGTTAGGACATAAATTGGTATTATCAAAGGGTGATATTTATCCAAATGAAATTCAAAGATATTTAAGTTCTATTGAAGATACGGAAGAATATCCTGTTTTAAGTATGATGCTACTAAGATGTATGTCAAAAGCAGTATATGATAGTACATGTGTTGGACATTTTGGTTTAGCGGAAGAAGAATATTTGCATTTTACATCACCAATTCGTAGATATCCTGATTTGATGGTTCATAGAATGCTTAGGAAATATTCTTTTGAACAATGTTTAGATTTACAACAAAGAAAACTAGATGAAGAAAAATGCCAAGAAGCTGCGGAACAATCATCTTTAAGAGAAAGAGAAAGTACAGATGCAGAATATGATTGCGATGATATGAAGAAAGCTGAATACATGTTGGATCATTTACATGAAAAAGCGGAAGGAATCATTACAGGCGTACAGGCATATGGTTTTTATGTACAATTAGAAAATACGGTAGAAGGACTTGTTAGTGTAAATGCTTTAAGAGATGATTATTATAGTTATGATCAAGATCGTATGCAGTTGGTAGGTGCAAGAAGTCATAAAGTCTATCGTGTTGGAATGAAAGTGAAAGTAAGTTGTTTAGATGCCAATAAGATGAAAGGTGAAATCGATTTTGTCTTAGTTGGTAAGAATGGTAAAACTTTTACAGGAAAAAATAATAAGAGAAAAACAACCTCTAGAAATCATGTTCGTTCTAGAAGAAATGGAAGGAGAAGTAATGGCAGAAAGAAACGGTAAAGAAAAAACAGTTGCGTTTAATAGAAGAGCTTCGCATGACTATTTCTTAGATGATCGATATGAATGTGGGATTCAATTAACTGGTACAGAAATCAAGTCTATCCGTGCAGGGAAGGTGCAATTCAAAGATTCTTATATTTCTATCTACAAGGGAGAAGCTTGGATCAAAGGAATGCATATTTCAAATTACAGTTATGGGAATATCTTTAATGTTGATGAAGAAAGAGATAGAAAACTATTACTTCATAAACTAGAAATCCGTAAAATCTACGATAATATTCGTATGAAAGGATATACTGTTGTACCTGTTAGAATGTATTTGAAAAATGGTAGAGCGAAATTAGAGATTGCCTTAGCGAAAGGTAAAACACTTTATGATAAGCGTCAATCAGATAAGATTCGTGATGCGAAAAGAGAAATGGAAAAGGCAATGAAATCAAGAGTATAAAACTTGCCTTTTCTGTAATTCATGTTATATTACAGGTGTATCACACATGGGGTTGTCATGGTTTCGACAGGTTTATGTTTGATTCAGGTTGCAGTGGAGTGATGACCTAATCATCAACTAAATTTAAACGCTAACAATAACGTTAACTACGCATTTGCCTAAGTCGTAAATAGTACGCAGCATTGCACAGTCTCATAGTCGGCCACAGATTATGATTCGCACCTGGTATGCCAGGACCACGTGGATAAGGTGTTCTTGATGTCTATAAAGAATGCATGAAAATTCATAGGCAAATTCAACGATCGTTCGTTCATTGTCATAGTCGTTGTCTTATAGAACAGTGAACTAAACTGTAGATACTTGAATGTGGGACTACTCTTGGACACGGGTTCGACTCCCGTCAGCTCCACTAAAACTGAACAAATCATACTTTGTGTATGTTGTTTAGCAAACGAAAAAAGTAACGGCATTGTATAGATAGTGCTGTTACTTTTTTTGTGTTGAAAAACTTATGAAAACATTTTCATGAAAAATATTGTAAAAAGTTGTTGACAATTAAAAACAGTGCGATTAGAATCTTAGTTAAATTCAAGGAACAGAAGAGTAGCCGTTCAGGAACTTCGAGCGAGTCGATACAGAGTGTGAGGTCGATAAGGGAGAGAAAGGTGAAGCGCATCTGGGAGAAGTCCTTATGAAATCATAGTAAGGAACGTGCATACCTGCGTTAAGGGAAAGAGTGATTGATAAATTTATTTATCAGTAACCAGTGTGGTACCGCGATTAATAAGTCGTCTCTGGAAATTCCAGTGACGGCTTTTTTGTTTAAGGAGGGGATTCTGATGAAAGTTCGACGTAGAAAGAAAGTGACATTGATTTGAATTAAAAAAAAGAAAAAATAAAAAAAGAAAGAGGAGAAAAAATTATGAAAAACACAAATAAATTATTAGCCGGACTTATGGCAGCAGGATTACTTTTAACAACAGGTTGTTCTTCAACAACTTCTACAAGCACAGCAGCTACTTCAGATGGAAGTGAAATTACACAGGCTGATCTCGATGCAGCTAATCCAGCAAAATTAGATACTACAGATTTAGAAAAACCCGATTTAGATCTCAGTAACGCTACAGGTCAATTAAAAACAGTTTTAGACAATGGCGTATTAACAGTTGCAACATCACCTGACTTTCCTGCAGCTGAATGGCAAGATGATAGTGGAACAGTTTATGGTTATGAAATGATGCTTGCGAAATATGTTGCAGATTGTTTAGGAGTTGATTTCCAAATTGAAACTTCTGACTTCTCAGGAACATTCGTAGCAGTAGATACAGGAAAAGCAGATGTAGCATTCTCTGGTTATGGTTGGAAGAAAGACAGAGCTGAAAACTATGAATTATCTAATGGTTGGGTAGCTGATCCAACAAGTGAAGAAAGTAAACACACTTTGATTACAACAAAAGAAAATGAAGGTAAGTTTAATTCATTAAGTGATTTCGTTGGAAAGAGAATCATGGCACAAGCTAACTCTTTACAAGAAATGTATGTACAAGATGAAATCTTAGCATTAGATACAGATGGTTCAACAACATATGAAGCTGTTGGTACATTGGATCAAGCAATTCTTGGATTATCTTCTGGTAAGTGTGACGCAATTGCTTTAGCAAATAACAGTGCTGAAAACTATGTTGAAACTTCTGATGGTGCATTTGTATTAACAAACGTTTATTTTGATTTAACTCCATATGGTGATTATCAAGGTAACGTATGTCTTTGCAAGAAGGGTGAAACACAATTCATGGAAGTTATCAATGAATGTCTCGCTACAGCAACAGATAATGGATATGTAAGTGAATGGTATCAAATTGCTAAGAAGGCATCTGGAGCTGAATAATTTCATTAAATTAGAGAAAGGTGATAAAAATGGGAAAAGGAATTCTTGAGGTATTCTTTCTATACTGGCCTATCTTCTTAAGAGGTCTAGCTGGAACATTAGAATATGCGTTAATAGCTGTTATTGGAGGAACATTGATTGGTGCATTGGTTTCTTTGATGCATTTATCTAAAAATAAAGTCGTTTCTTCGATTGCGGGAATATATATTAATATTCTTAGAGGTACGCCAATCTTAGTTCAAATGTATATTTCATATTATTTTTTACCAATGGTATTTCCATCATTAAATAATATTGATAAAGTTTACTTTGTTCTATTAGCTTTGATTTTGAACTCTAGTGCTTATGTCTCTGAAATTATCAGAGGTGGTATTATGGCAGTAGATAAAGGACAAACAGAAGCTGCACGTTCTTTAGGAATGACAGAAAAGCATTGTATGACAAAAATCATTTTGCCACAGGCAATCAAGAATATCCTTCCTGCTTTAGCCAATGAATACATTGCAATGGTAAAGGAAACATCTTTAGCTGGAACATTCATGTTATACGAATTGATGTATACAAGAACATTACTTGCGAATAAGTATCTTGTATGGCAACCATTGTTTATTATTGCAGCGATTTACTTAGCTGTTACTCTAACATTATCTTGGGCAGTTAAAAAATTAGAAAAGAGGATGAGTGTAAGTGACTGATATGAATAAACCGTTGATTGAGACAGTTGATCTCAAAAAAAACTTTGGAGATTTAAAAGTTTTAAAAGGAATTTCTGAAAAAATTTATAAAGGTGAAGTTGTTACGATTATTGGACCTTCTGGTGGAGGAAAATCTACATTTCTAAGATGTTTGAATATGTTAGAAGAACCAACAGGTGGTGAAGTGTACTTTGAAGAACAAAAATTAGATCCAAAAAGTACAGATTTGAATATTCATAGACAAAAAATTGGTATGGTATTCCAGCAATTCAATGTATTTCCACATTTGACTGTTTTAAACAATATTACAATTACTCCAATGCTAGAAAAGAATGTATCCAAAGAAGATGCTGAAAAGGAAGCAATGGAATTGTTAAAACAAGTTGGATTAGAAGAAAAAGCTAATGAATATCCAAGAAAGTTATCTGGTGGCCAAAAACAACGTTTAGCCATTGTTAGAGCGATGGCAATGCATCCAGATGTTATGTTGTTTGATGAACCAACAAGTGCATTGGATCCAGAAATGGTAAAGGGAGTATTAAACGTTATCAAGGGGCTAGCAGAATCTGGTATGACATGTGTTATTGTTACACATGAAATGGGATTTGCTCGTGAAGTAAGTGATAGAGTTTTATTTATTGATGGTGGAATCGTTGCAGAAGAAGGAACACCAGAAGAAGTATTTGATCATCCTTCAAATCCTAGAACACAAGAATTTTTATCACAAGTATTGTAATGGAGATGTGTATGAAAACAACATTTAAATATGATCATTATTATAAATATGACGAATTAAAATCGAATTTAGAATATTTTGAAAAGAATTATCCAGAATTTGTAACATTAGAAGTGAATTGTGTTACTTTAGAAGGAAAAAACCAATATGTTGTTACGCTAACAAATAAAAAAACAGGAGATGCTTTAGACAAACCAGGTTGGTATTTGGATGGTAATATTCATGCTGGGGAAGTTACTTCATCAATGTGTGCAATGCATACAATTGATTATCTTTTAACGAATTATGGAGAAGATAAGACAGTAACAGATCTATTGAATACAACAACAATCTATGTAATTCCTAGAGTTACACCAGATGGTGCAGAAACTTATTTAACAACGCCTTACAACTTACGTTCTGCAAATCGTGATTATTTGCCAAAAGAAGGTGGAATTAAACCAGAAGATTTAGACGGAGATGGTGTTGTTCGTATGATGAGAATTCCATCTAAATATGGTGCATGGAAGAAAGATCCTAACAATGCAGATTCAATGGTGAAAAGAACACCATCTGATACAGAAGGTGAGTTCTATGATATTTATCCTGAAGGTGTTTTTGAATCATATGATGGTGATGAAAATTTAAAACAAAAGAAAGCATCATGGGGATTGGATTTTAACAGAAACTTTCCACTAGGATGGTTCCCTGATTCTAGACAACCAGGTGCTGGTAAATATCCATTATGCAATCCAGAAACAAAAGCAATTGTAGATTTTGCTTTAGCACATCCAAATATTGGTGGGGCTGCAATTGGACATACATCTGGTGGTATTATTCTTTATCCACCTGGAACAAGACCTGCCAAAACAGCTCCTTATTATGATATTGAAGCATTTAAAGCAATTGCTAAAATGGGTGAAGAAGAGTTAGGTTACAAGCCAATGAATATTTTTGATTCCTTTATGAGAGATCAAGAACATTGGGATTCTGGAGCATTAGATGATTGGTTCTATCAATCACAAGGTGTTCCTGCTTATACAATGGAATTTTGGAATGTTGCGGAAAAAGCAGGTGTACCTTATAAATGGGGCGAAGGTGAAGAAACACCAGAAGAATCTTTGAATCGTTTCAATGCAATTATGAAATGGGTAAAAGAAAATGCACCACAATATTTCAAGCCATGGCAAGAATATGATCATCCTGTATTTGGAAAAGTAGAACTTGGAGGTTTTAATACTAAGTTTACTCTCCAAAATCCACCAGAAGATTTCTTGTTAGCAGAAGTAGAACATGATACTGCATTCAATATTCGTTTCGCAAAGGCAATGCCACATCTTGTAATTGATTCTGTAGAAAAAGAGCAAATTTCTGCTGATGTATATAAAATTACAGCAGTTGTAGGAAATGTTGGATATTTACCAACAAATCTTAGTGAAGAAGCAATTCAATTACATGTAGAAGATCATGTGAAAGTTAGTATTGAAGGTGCTAAAGTTGTAGAAGGAAAAGAAGTAGAAGATGCTGGTAATCTATCTGGTTATTCTAGAACAATGACTGGATCTATCTATGGAAATCTCACAACATTTGCCAATGCTCCAGCTAAGAAAAAGTTATCATGGATCGTTCAAGCAAGTGCTGATACAACGGTAACAATTTCCGCAAAACAAGCAAAAGCTGGATGCGCATCAACAACGATTACTTTATAAGACTATCTGAAAAGGTAGTCTTTTTGTATAATGAGTAAGTGGAGGAAAACAATGAAATATCAAAAGCTAGGAAATACAGATATTCAAGTATCAAAAGTATCTTTAGGTACTTGGGGATTAGGTGGAGGTAGTGTATGGAGTGATCATAATAGTACATTGCAAGATACCGAAAATTTATTAGATGCTTGTTTTGATCAAGGAATTAATTATATTGATACTGCACCTGTATATGGTACTGGAGAAAGTGAAATATTATTAGGAAAAGCATTACAAACACGTAGAAATAAGTTTATATTACAAACAAAATGCTCTTTGAATTGGAGAAATGAAGGTGGTAATTTTCATTATAGTAGAGATGGATATACGGTAAATAATGATACGAGTTTTCAAGCTATCAAAAAAGATGTAGAAGATTCTTTACTTAGAATGCATACAGATTATATTGATTCCATCATTGTTCATTATGTATGTAAAGATTGGAACGAAGAAGAAACTGTAGCTGCTTTAGAAGAATTAAAAAAAGAAGGAAAGATCCGTACATATGGGTTATCTAATTCACAACCTTCTGATTTAGAAAAATATCAAAAATATGGAGATGTATCTTTGGTACAAGAATTCTTTTCTATTTTATCTCCATTTCATGGAAGAGATTATTTTGATGTATGTCAAAAATATCATACGGTTTTTCAAGTATATGGTGTATTAGAAGAAGGTTTTCTAACAGGGCCTGAATTTATGAAAAAGAAGTTTCTGGCAACAGATATTCGTAGTAGATTACCTTGGATAGAAGAAAAATATCAAGTTGGATTGCGTAATGCATTTGAAGTATGGAAACCACTATGTGAAAAATATCATTGTTCCTATGCGAATCTTGTTCAAGCATGGGCATTAGAACAATATGATAATATGAATCTTCTTGTTGGAATGAGAAAGAATACATCTGTATTAGATACTGTAAAATGCTTAGATATTTCTCTAACAAAAGAAGAAATGGAATCTATGGAAAGTTATGTGAAAGAAATACAAGTGCCTGTTTTAGATAAATGAAAATAATGACAGACAGTCATTGAAATTGATATGGAGAAGATTATTGAGTTTTGGAAATATCAAAAAAGCAACCGTTATATTGTTGGTTGCTTTACGTTATTTGTTATAACAAAATGATAAGATTCACTTATTTGTATTGTCAGTCAATAGCATCGTTTTGAAATCTAGATAAGTGTTCATATGGTAAGATTAAACGACCATGTAATAATCCACAATCATCATTGATTCTATAGTTATCATATGCAGTAAACATATTGACATCAATTTTAGAATAATCGATATTTTGTAGAGATAATCCTCTTAGATAGGCGTCATCAAAATAAGAACATTCTCCTTGTTTGATTTCATTTCTTTCTGCACGTTGCTTAGATTGTCTTTGTTCATATAGTGTATGATTTGCATCACCAATTTCATTATAATCATCCATTTCTTTTGTGCGTAATTGTAGTTCAGTAAAAGAACCTGAAGCATTATCATAAAATGAGATATGTAAAGAACGATAACCATTCTTTTTACTATCATAAATATAATCACGATAGTATGGTGCTACTTCTTTTGATAATAATGGAGAAGGTGTTCTATGTTTTCTTTGTTTTTCAACTGTAAAATCATTTCTTTCCATAAAAGAAGGTAATTGATTTGCGATTTCATAAAGATATTTTAATTCAACTTCTTCTCGATCATCTGTTGGTTTCAAATGACATTTTGGCATAGAAATCACAATTCTATATGCAATCAAATCACGGAAATGGCTAACAGCATCTACGATTTTCTCTGCATTTGGATAAGAATGATTTTCTTGATAATATTCATAAACATATCGAACAATATATCCATTAAACTTTTCTTCAGCACGAAGCAATGATTTGATTCTTCCACGAAATGTAAAAGCTAAGAAAGGATATTCAGTGGCTAATAGTTTATAGAATTCACGAATTCTTTGCGATTGTGAAGTTAAAAAATCATTATGTTCTAATAAACCAATGATTTCTCTTAAAAAATATACATGTGCAATATCTACGATATTGTCAGTTCTTTTTGTTTCTTGTTCTAATGCATCTGCATATTTATGGAGAATACGAATGACAGTATCTCCGTTATATAAATAATCTGTTAATTGAATCATGGAACTATCATATATGAAAAAATCCTTCGTGAGAAGGATTTTTGATTACATCTTTGAATAATTTACTGCAACTTGTGCCATTAATTTTGCGTTATTGAATACAAGTTGAATGTTGGAATCTAAGGAATCACCACCAGTTAAAGAAGCAACTTTAGCGAGTAAGAATGGTGTGCAAGCTTTTCCTTTGATGCCTTGTGCGTCCATTTCTTTAATCGCTTCATCAATTGCACCATTGATCACTGCATCATCCATAGCGTATTCTTCAGGGATTGGGTTTGTTAATAACATACCAGTTGAGAATCCAAGATCTTCACTTGCCTTATAAGCTTTTGCACATTCTTCAGGCGTGTTCATTTGATAATCAACTTCTAATCCAGAGTGTCTTGAATAGAATGCTGGCAATTCTTTTGTTTGATAACCTAATACTGGAACACCTTGTGTTTCTAAATATTCTAGTGTTAAAGCGAGATCAAGGATTGCTTTAGCACCTGCACAGCATACCATAACTGGTGTATGTGCAAGTTCTTGCAAGTCAGCGGAAATATCAAATGTTTGTTGTGCGCCTCTATGAACGCCACCGATACCACCAGTAGCGAAGAATTTGATTCCTGCCATATGCGCAATGATCATTGTTGTAGTAACAGTTGTTGCACCATCTTGACCTTCTGCACAAATAACAGCTAGATCTCTTCTACTAGCTTTTGTGATAGCTTGTCCTTTCTTACCAAAATATTCAATTTCTTCTTTTGTTAAGCCAGCTTTTAATCTACCACCAATAATAGCAATTGTAGCAGGTACAGCACCATTTTCACGAATAATTTGTTCAACTTTTAAAGCTGTTTCAACGTTTTGAGGGTAAGGCATACCATGAGAAATAATTGTTGATTCTAAGGCAACAACAGGTTTTCCTTCTTCAATGGCTTTTGCGACTTCAGGGTTTACATCTAAAAATTTGTTTAACATGATTGCATCTCTCCTTTACTTATTCTTGCATCATTTTTTCAGTTATAGCTTCAACCGACATCATTGGGTTGATCGTTTCGCTTCCTTCAACGGCAATTGCGGCAGCTGCACTAGCAATCGCACAAGCATCCGCTAGATTGGTTCCTTCTAGATAGGCCCAAGTAATTGCGGCCATGAACGCATCTCCAGCACCTGTAGCGTTTTTCATATTTGCTTTGTAACATGGATACATAATGGATTCATTATGATCAGCGCCAAATACACCATCACTACCACATGAAATAAATACTCTATGAAGTCCAGTTTCAAGTAACTTATTAGCAGCTTCTTGTAAAGAAGCTTGGTCAGTAATTTTAACACCACTTAAATATTCAGCTTCTATTTTATTTGGTTTTAATGTATTGATCTTAGAAAGGTATGGTTTTAATTTATCTGCTTTAGAAATAGATACTGGATCAGCAAAGATGGGAGCAGTACAATGATCCGCAAGCCATTGTATTGACTTTTCTGGAATATTCGCATCAATCACAACAATTTGCGCATTGTTGATCATTTGAATGTTTTGAGATAAATAAGAAGGCGTAATTTCTTCGCAGATACTCATATCACTTACAGCTAATGCCATATCACCACTTGGATCAGATAAGAAAATATATGTACTTGTGTTTGCGTTCTTTACTTTCTTTGCGTGAGAAATATCAATTCCTAGATTTGCACAACTTGCTTCGATACGTTGCGCATATTCATCATCACCAAATGCTGTTAAAAAGCGAACATCAGTATCTAATAAAGATATATTATGGGCAATATTTCTTCCAACACCACCTAAAGAAGTGGTTGCTTTACCAGGATTAGAATCACCAGGAATCAATTCTTTATAAGATTGTCCACCAATATCAATGTTGACACCACCAATGACTACAACATAAGTGCCGCTTCTGAGAACATATCCTTTTCCAGCGATATATCCTTTTTTCATGAGATTTGAAATATGTACTGCAATAGAAGATCGTGAAATACCAGCTTTGATTGCCAATTCTTCTTGAGAAATCATCGGATTTTCTTCAATCCATTGTAATATTTGTCTTTCTCTCTGTGTCATAACTCCCTTTCTAAACAATTTTCTTGAATATAAGCAAATGTTTATAATAGTAATATACTTGAAACCGCTTTCGTGTCAAGAATTTTCTTTCATTGTCGATATAAATACACCAAGCAAAATAATGATACCACCAATGATTTGATTTGGGGTGATAGTTTCATGAAGAATCAAAGCAGAAAGCATGATTCCAAAAATTGGCATAATATTCATTAAAGTAGATGCATGCGAAGCAGGGATTTTCTTTAATCCGTAATTATAAAGTAATAGTGCTAATACAGAACAACCTGCAGATAGATAAAGTAAAGAAAGGATGATATGGATATCGATATTACAAAACATCGGTTTTTCTAATAATAGCAAAGGTAGAAAACCAATTGTTCCAAACAACATTTGATAATAAGTAATTGTAATAGAATCATATTTGGTTGGTATTTTCTGTACTAAATAATTATAAAAGCCCCATAAGATACCACCAATAATCAATAATACATTTCCTAGTAGATCACTAGAAGCATTTGTTAGATCTGTGAGTAAGATTACACCAAGAATACTAATTCCTATTCCAACAAGTGTTCTTTTATTTGTTCTTTCATGATAAATGAAAATACCTACTAATATCGTTAAAACAGGATAAGCAGCTTCAATTAAGGAAGTTATAGATGCACTAGTTAGAGATAAAGCAATATTTTCTAAAGTGTAATAAATCGATATTCCACCAATTGCACTGAAAATAATGATTTTCAAATCTTTCTTTTCGACTTTATTTTTTTGTTTTGTGAAGAATCGATAAAGGAATAACAATAAGTAACTGATTGCGAAACGAATACAACACAAAAGAATTGGTGAAATAGATTGATAGGTTAGTTTTGTGGCAATGAAGGAGGATGACCACATTAACATTGCTAGAATTACGGATAAATAATATTTCATGCGAATATTATAAAAGAATCAAATGAAAAATAGTACTAGTATTAGAAACTGAAATGTGAAATTTACTTTTCGAAAAAAATTCCAAAAAGTGTTGACTTTGATTTTTAGAAATGGTATATTCTTACTCGCTGAAAGGCAATAACTCGTATCACTGACAAGCAAATACGAGAGTATATATAACGATTCATTGGTCAATGACCAAGTGAAATATACTGACAAATCGATGATATAATCATCGAGTGATATATACGAACAATCAGGACAAAAGTCCTGTGATATATAACAGATTCCGAGATTTCTATCTCGTTTTTTTTTTTTTTATGCTTTTTTTATAATTCAAGTATAATGTTACTGTTAAAAAAGGAATTTTAAGATGATTTATATTACTGGGGATACACATGGTGGAATTGATGTAAGAAAATTACTAGACAAAGACTTTTTAAAAAAAGTGACAAATAAGGATTATTTGATTATTTGTGGTGATTTTGGTTTTGTCTGGAATTATAAAAGAGAAAAACGAAAAGAAAGAAAATGGTTGGATTGGTTTGATAATCAAAAATATACAACGTTATTTGTAGATGGAAATCATGAATGCTTTCCTAGATTAAAAGAATATCCTGAGAAAGAATGGCATGGAGGAAAAGTGCATGTGATTCGTGATAGAGTTTTTCATTTGATGCGTGGACAAGTGTTTGAAATTGATGAAAATACAATTTTCACAATGGGAGGAGCTGCTTCGCATGATCGTGGACCTGCTGTGGGAGATTCAGATGCAATTGTTGGGAAATATTGGTGGCCTGAAGAAATTCCTTCTCAACAAGAGATGGATGAAGGAATCAACAATTTAAAAAAATATAATAACCAAGTGGATTATATTGTGACGCATTGTTTATCAACAAGTGACCAATATATTTTAAAGGGTGATGCATTTAAGGCGGATGTATTAACGGATTATTTTCAAGACATTAAAGATACGATTTCTTATACACATTGGTATGGTGGACATTATCATAAAAATTATGATCTAAGTGGTAATGTAACGGAATTATTTAACCGCATATTAGAAATTGGTGAAACTGTTGCTGCATCAAAACCAATTATTGGAAGTCCAATTTATAAAAAAGATAATAAAGTATTTTTTCACTATGATGGAAAATGTTGTTGTGGAACAATCATAGGAATTTATCCTTGGGGAAAAATGCGAGTAAAAGATCAAGCAGTATATGATGTTTTATTAGATGATGGGACAGTCATAAAATATATTAAAGAAGAAGACATGTACGGTTATTGTTGCATATGAAAAAATACAACTCCACTATTAGGGGTTGTATTTATTTTTTTAATCTTTTTTCAACATCTTCTTTGAATTTTTGGAATGTTTCTTCTGATAGATCATGTTCTACTTTACATGCATCTTTTTGTGCAGTATCAGGATCAATTCCTAAGAATTTAAAATAATCTGTTAATATTTTGTGACGTTCATAGATTCTGACAGCAATTTCTCTTCCAGGAGGAAGTAGTTTAATAGAACCATCATGTTGCATTTCAATATATCCATTTTCTCTAAGCTTTTTCATTGCAACACTGACACTTGCTTTAGAGAATCCTCTATCTTCCGCAATATCAATCGAATGGACAGTTCCTTTTTTTTCTTCAATCATTAAAATAGATTCTAAGTAATCTTCAGCAGATTCATAAATTGGCATTGACATATTTTTTTGTTAACCTCGTATCTTTATACATTATTTTACCGAAAAATAAAAAAATGAAAAGTCATATAACTTGATGTTAGATGAATTTCGTTATTGTTTGTAAGGTTTTGGTAAAGTACGAAAAGATGAAAAGTAAATTGAAAAATGGTAAAATATGATTCAATGAAATAAAGGATTTTTGTATGAATACAGTTACAGAACCAGTTACAAAAGATATATTGATAAAAGAATTGAAAAAGCTAGGGGTTTCTTCTAACCAAATTATTGAAGTTCATAGTAGTCTAAGTGCTTTTGATTATGTGATTGGAGGTGCTAGAACAGTTGTGGATGCATTGATGGAATTATGTGGAGATACAGGTACTCTTTTGATGCCAACACAAACATGTGATAATAGTGAACCAAGTGATTGGGAGAATCCGGCAATCGCACCAGAGTTATATAAAACGATTCGTGACTCGATTCCACCTTATGATGCAAGCAAATCAGATATTCCTTGGATGGGAAGTGTGGCAGATAACTTTAGACATCGAGATGGAGTTATTATTTCTTCTCATCCAGAAGTGTCTTATGCAGCTTGGGGGAGATATGCCAAATTATTATGCAATCGTCAATCTTTGCATTTTCCATTAGCTGAAGAATCTCCAGCAGCTAGATTATATGAATTAAAAGGAAATGTATTATTGTTGGGTGTTGATTTTGATAAGGCTACTTGTATGCATTTAGCGGAATATCGTTGTGAAGCAAGACCAATTCAGATTCATGGTGCTTGTATACAAACAGAAGAGGGACCTGTTTGGAAAAAATACTTAGATTTAGATATTGATAGTGATGTCTTTGTTAAAGTTCGTCAAATCATGCAAAGAAAAAACATGGTCAAGCAGACCATGATAGGTGGATGTAAAGTTATGTATTTCTCAGCTTCTGCAGCAATCGATGAAGCAACAAGCTTTTTAGAAAAAACACAAGTTTACGAATTGTATCGTTAATGAATATCCCATTGATGTTGGATGTATGCATTAGAAATATCTTTTGCGGCTTCCAACATTTCTTTTTCAAAATCTTCATCGAATCTAGATTTGATAGGTGAATCTAAATCAATTTCCATGATCACTTTATCATCAACGATAACAGGCACACATAATTCAGAGCGACTTGCAGAATCACATGCGATATGATCTTTGATTGCTAGAACATCATCTATTTTTTGTACTTGTTGATCTCTATAACATTTTCCACAAACACCTTTTGAAAAAGGAATTGGAGAACATGCAGGTCTTCCTTGAAATGGTCCAACAATTAATTGATCACCTTTCACAAAATAAAAACCTGCCCAATTTAAATCTGAGTAACCATTCATAATTACGCTAGAAATATTAGCGAGTGAGGCTATCATATCTGGATCTGTCAAAAAGCCTCTAATTTGATCATTAATATATTTATTTTCCATGCCATAAATATATCACATTTATGTGTTACTGTGATATACTATTATTTGTGAACAGGGGTGCACAAATGTGCTGAGACTACACCCTTATCACCTGATCCCATCTTTAACAGTTGTAAAAAACAAAAAGTCTGGAATCTAGCTTGTTTAAG
>CAVJMM010000009.1:0-52532 GCA_963650865.1 Eubacterium sp. AM49-13BH
GGTGAATCGAGCACGTTGCCAGGTTTTTCTAGAGAAGCATTCGCTTCTCTTTTTTTGTGTTTTTTGGAAAAACGTTTCTGCTTTATAACAATCCTTTTTGGATGTATAATACCTCAGCGAGGCAATGATATGAAAGAATTAAGAATCAATACAAATTCAACAGAACAAACACATATATTAGGTGATAAACTTGGACATCTTGTTCAAGAAAATATGGTTATTCTATTAGATGGAGATCTAGGAGCTGGCAAGACAACTTTAACACAAGGAATTGCCAAAGGCTTAGGCATTCATAGAAATGTAACTTCTCCAACTTTTACGATTCAAAAAATTTATCATGGTGGAAGAATGAATCTATATCATATTGATGCGTATCGTATGGAAGGCATTGAACAAGATCTTGGATTTGAAGAATATTTTTATGATGATGGATTAACTGTTATTGAATGGTCACAATTTATGAAATATTTGATTCCTGAAAATTATTTAATGATTTCAATTCATTTATTAGAAGATGGAAGTAGAGAGTTCCATTTTACTGCACATGGAATTGTATATGAACAATTATTGGAGGATTTAAAATGATTACTTTATGCATGGATACAAGTCATACTTGGCTTGTTGTGGGATTAATAAAAGATGACAATGTTATTGGAAAGGTTCAAGAAAAATGTTGGAAAAAACAAAGTGAAGAATTATTTCCAAAATTAATTGAACTAATGGATTCTTTACAATTAGTTCCTGAAAATATCGATCAAATCGTAATTTCAAAAGGTCCAGGGTCCTATACAGGCGTTAGAATCGCTATGACAGTCGCAAAAGTATTTTGTGCGATGCGCAATCTACCAATTTATACAGTTTCTACTTTACTTTTATATGCTGGAAAAAGAAATTGTAGAGTGATTACAGATGCTAGAGGAAATCGTGTATATACTGGTTTATTTCAAGATGGGCATGTTGTTGATCAAGAACAGGTGATTGAAATTTCTGATTTGCATATGGAAAATGAAGAAATTGTAGGCGATGGTCATTTAGTTGGAAAAGAAGATATTTGGCCTGATATCGTAGAAAATTTTAAGGATTTAAAAGATCAATGGGAAGCTTGTGACAATGTGCATCTTGTTGTTCCAGAATATTTAAAATCTTCTGATTCTTATTTACCAAATAAAAAATAAAGATATGATTAGAAAAATTGAAAATAAAGACTTAGTTTCTGTTCTGAAAATTGAAAAAGAATTATTCTTAGAAGATGCATGGACAGAGGAAATGTTTCGTAGTGAAATGAATGATAATCCATTTGCGAATGTTTATGTTTATGAATTGAATGGAGAAATCATTGGTTATTTTGATTTATTAATTTCTTATGAAAATGCAGAATTAGCGAATATTGGTGTTTTAAAACAATATCAGCACAATGGAATTGGAACAAAGATGATGGAATATATCAATCAATTGGTTCAAAAGAATCATTGTGAAAATTTCACATTAGAAGTACGAATGTCAAATGAAAATGCAATCCACTTGTATGAAAAGTTTGGATTTAAAATTGTTTCCTCTCGTAAGAATTATTACGCAGATGGTGAAGATGCATATTTAATGTATAAAGTTTAATGGAGGACATTTTATGACAATGTTATTAGCGATAGAAAGTAGTTGTGATGAAACAGCTTGTGCGATTGTAAAAGATGGGAAAGAAATTCTATCTAATGTTGTTTCTTCTCAAATTAATGTACATACAAAATATGGTGGTGTTGTTCCGGAAGTAGCAAGTAGAATTCATGTCGAAAACATCTCAACTGTTATAACAGAAGCAATTCAACAAGCAAATGTAACAATGGATGATATTGACGCAATTACCTTTACACAAGGTCCAGGATTGATTGGTTCTTTACATGTAGGTGTGCAAGCTGCCAAAACATTAGCGTGGGAATTTCATAAACCTCTTGTTCCTGTAAATCATATGACAGGACATATTTATGCGAATCGATTTGCCTTAGATCATGATCTACAATTTCCTTTATTAGCGTTAGTCATAAGTGGTGGACATTCACAACTTGTTTGGATGGAAACAGAATATGATTTTAAAGTGATTGGCGAAACAAGAGATGATGCTATTGGTGAAGCTTATGATAAAGTTTCAAGAGTTTTAGGTACAGGGTATCCTGGTGGACCTGTCATTGATAAGATGGCAAAATTAGGAAAAGAACATTATCATCTTCCTACACCTAAAGTGGATACACCTTATGATTTTTCTTTTTCTGGCTTAAAAACGGCAGTTTTACAATTGATTCAACGAGAAGAAAAAGCAGGAAATTCAATTGTTAAGGAAGATGTAGCTTATGCATTCCAAGAAACAGCTTTAGGATTAATGGTTTCAAAAACAATGAACGCTGTAAAAGAATTACAACCTAAAATGGTTGTGACTGCAGGTGGTGTTGCTGCGAATTCTAGATTAAGAGTTATGTTAGAAGAAGAGATGAAAAAATATCCGAATATTGAATTATCGCAACCTCCAATTAAATATTGTACAGACAATGCATCTATGATAGGGGCTACTGGATACATTGCTTATAAAAAAGGAATTCGTTGTGGATTTGATGTTTGTGCAGATCCATCATTATTAATGCCAGGTGAAAAATATTAATAATAAGTATAATTTTTTCACAAAGTTTCTATTCAGTGTTAAAATAGTTAACAGGTGATGAAAATGATAGCTGAAAGAAAAGTACCAAAAGCAACATTACAAAGATATCCAGTATATCTAAAAGCTTTAAGAAAATTAAAAGCTGAAGGCACGACAAAAATTATGTCTAAGCAATTAGCCGATTATGTTTCTATTGAATCTACAACGATCCGTAGAGATTTTTCGTTTCTTGGAAGTTTAGGAAAACAAGGATATGGTTACAATGTAGATGATTTGATTAAAAAGTTTTCAGATGAATTAGGAGTTAATTTTGATGAAAAGATTGTTTTGATCGGAGCAGGAAACTTAGGAAAAGCATTGTTGAATTATAACAAATGGAATCATGTCGTAGGGGAAATCGTATGTGCATTTGATTTATATCCAGAAAGTGTGCATGGTGCTTCCGTTCCAGTTTATAATCTGAATGAACTTTCAGAAAAAATGCCAAAGGGTTGTAGAATTGCAATCTTATGTATATCAAAAAATGTACAAGAAACTGTTGATCTTCTTGTCGCACAAGGAATCAAGGGTTTTGTTAGCTTCGCTGTGGATCATTTTTCTGTTCCACAAGGAGTATATGTAAAACAAGTGGATGTCGTTAGTAGCATTCAAGAACTTGTGTTTGAAACAAACGCAATGAAAGACTAAAAGAATAAGGGGAAATTAATATGCCAACAGAAATGAGTATTCGTGAGTTATATAGACTTACTGCTACAGGAATAACTGAATTTGAAAAAGATCAAGTTGAATATGTTCAATTACAAGGATGGGTACGTTCTAATCGTTCCGGAAAAAATGTATCTTTTATTGCATTGAATGATGGAACATATTATCAAAATGCACAAATCGTTTATACTGCAGATATACTTTCTAATTATGAAGAAGTTGGAAAGTATTTAACAGGTACTGCTTTATCTGTCATTGGTAAGTTTGTTTTGACACCAGAGGCAAAGCAACCATTTGAAATTCAAGCAACTGAAATTAGTTTAGAAGGAGCATGTGATTCTACTTATCCATTACAGAAGAAAAGACATTCTTTTGAATATTTAAGAGAAATTGGACATTTACGTCCACGTACAAATACTTTTTCTGCAGTATTTAGAGTGAGAAGTGCTTTAGCGATGGCAATTCATACTTTCTTCCAAGAACAAGGATTTGTATATGTACATACACCTGAAATTACAGGTGCAGATGCAGAAGGTGCTGGTGAAACATTTACAGTCACAACAAGAGAAGATGGAAAATATGAAGAAGATTTCTTTGGAAAACATGCTTCATTAACAGTTTCTGGGCAATTACAAGCGGAAGCATTTGCGTTAGCTTTTAGAGATGTTTATACATTTGGACCAACATTTAGAGCAGAAAATTCCAATACAACAAACCATTTAGCTGAGTTCTGGATGATTGAACCAGAAATGGCATTTGCGGATTTGGATTTTGACATGGATGTTATCGAAGATATGATCAAGTATTGTATTGATTATGTTTATGAAACATGTCCTGAAGAAATGAAGTTCTTTAATGAAAGAATTGATACAACATTAGAAGAAAGATTAAATCATGTTCGTAATAGTGAATTTAGAAGAATGCCTTATACAGAAGGTATTGAAATCTTAAAGAAAGCTGTTGAAGATGGTGTGAAATTCGAAAATTCTAAGATTGAATGGGGAATGGACCTCATGACAGAACATGAAAGATATTTGACAGAAAAGGTTGTAAAGGGCCCTGTATTCTTAACAGATTATCCAAAAGAAATCAAAGCATTCTATATGCGTCAAAATGATGATGGAAAAACAGTTGCAGCAGTAGATTGTCTTGTACCTGGAGTTGGTGAACTTGTTGGTGGATCTCAACGTGAAGAAAGATTAGATGTCTTAGAAGCACGTATGGATGAACTTGGAATGAATAAAGAACATTACCAATGGTATCTTGATCTTAGAAGATATGGTGGATGCCAACATGCTGGATTTGGATTAGGTTTTGAAAGACTTGTAATGTATGTTACAGGTATGGAAAATATTCGTGATGTAATTCCATTTGCGAGAACACCTAGAAATTTAAACTTTTAAAAAATATTTTGAAGGAATGGTTGAATCCTTGCGTATCCATTCCTTTTTTTGGAAAGAATTATGTTATATGCAATATCAAAAGCTTCAAAATACTATGGTGCCGATACAGTATTTGAAGATATAAATTTTGAAATTCGTGGCACAGAAAAAATAGCCATCGTTGGTAGAAATGGTTGTGGGAAGACAACGTTTTTAAGATGCATGTGTGGGGAAGAACAGTTTGATAAAGGCTCTATCAGCATGCAGAGTGGAACGGTTATTGGCTATTTGGCACAAAAGGTTCTTGAACATGATGATTGGACAGTTGAACAAGAATTAATGACGATCTATGAACCTCTGTTTGCCTTACAAAAACAAATGAATGTTCTTGAAGAAAAGATGGCAACAGACTATTCTGAAAAGATCATGAATCAATATGCAAATCTACAAGAACAATTTGAGGCAATGAATGGGTATAACTGGGAATCTGAAATGAAGACCGTTTTTACTCGTTTTGGATTTCAAATTGAAGATTTACAGAAAGTAATAGGAACATTTTCAGGTGGACAGAAAACAAGAATTGCGTTTGTAAGACTCTTATTATCGAAACCAGATATTCTTTTATTAGATGAACCAACGAACCATTTAGACATTGATGCAATTGAATGGTTAGAAGGATATGTAAAGAATTATCCAAAGGCAGTTGTCATTGTTTCCCATGACCGTATGTTTTTAGATCATACTGTAGAAGCTGTTTATAATATGGAGTTTGGGAAAATGAAACGTTATGCAGGAAATTACTCTTCTTTTACTGTACAACGTGACAATGATCTAGAGCGACAACAAAGTGCATATTTACGTCAACAAAAAGATATTGAAAGACTTCAAAATTTAATTGAAAAGTTTCGCTATAAAAGTAGTAAAGCGGCTTTTGCGCAATCCAAAATCAAATATTTAGATCGCATGGAAAAAATATCTGTTGATCAAGTCAATACCAAAACATTCCATGCGCATTTTACACCTGCAATTAAAGGTGGAGAAAAAGTATTAGAAACTGATCATTTAAAGATAGGATATGCTCATGTCTTAACAGAAGTATCTATGAAAATGAGACGTGGAGATCGTATCGCAATCATTGGACCAAACGGAACAGGAAAGTCTACCTTTGTGAAAACATTGATGGAGATCATTCCTTCATTAGGTGGTTCTTATTTGTTTGGTCACCAAATAGAAAAAAGCTACTTTGATCAACAATTAGCACAGTTTTCTTCTAATAAAACAGTTTTAGAAGAGTTATGGGATGCGTATCCAGAACTTGATCGAACAGAAGTAAGAAGTGTTTTAGGACAGTTCTTATTTAGCGCAGATGATGTATTTAAGCAAGTCAATGTATTATCAGGTGGAGAAAAGGTGAGACTTTCTTTTGCGAAACTTTTGTTGGAACACGCAAATCTATTGATCTTAGATGAACCTACAAACCATTTAGATATTCCTGGAAAAGAAGCTTTAGAAGAATCTTTAAAAGGATATACGGGTTCTGTGTTATTTGTGAGTCATGATCGTTACTTTATCCAACAACTCGCTACAGGTTTGATTCGTTTTGAAGATGGCAAAGCTGAATTTATCAATCAAACATATGATGAATATATGAATTCAGATGAAGCGAAACCTCTTTTTGATAACAACCAGGAACAAAAAGAATCTGAATCCGAGAAAACAAGAAGACAAATTTCACCAGATGCACGTCGAAGAGAGATTGCGAAATTAGAGAAACAAATTACAGAAAAAGAAGCGGAATTAGAAGATATGCGAGCTTTGAGATTTGAACCAGAATTTTATCAAGATTACACAAAAATGAATGAATTAGACCAAGATATTGATGATATTCATAATGAGATTGCACATCTAGAAAAAAGATGGGAAGAATTATTAGAAGAAGAATCATAGTTCCTATTTACGATAAAGCGAAAATGAATTAAAATTTTAACGGTTGAAAAGGAGTAAATGAAAATGAATATTTCACCATTACAAACAGAAAGATTAAAGTATGAACCAAAATTACCAGGAATGCTAAGACATGGTATTTCTGCAATTTGTGTTAAGGAAGGCGAAGAAACACAAAGTGTTGCTGACCAAGAAAAAATCAAAGCTTTATTCCCTAACACTTATGGAAAAAAAGAAATTACATTTGAAAAGGGAGAAAACACAAGCGTAGCTAAGAAGCAAGTAGTTGGTGTTATTCTATCTGGTGGACAAGCACCTGGTGGACACAACGTTGTATGTGGTCTTTATGATGCATTAAAAGCTACAAGTAGTGAAAATGTACTTTATGGTTTTAAGAATGGACCAAGTGGATTATTAGATGATGATTACCTTGTATTTGATGATGAATATATCAATCAATATAGAAATACAGGTGGATTTGATATCATTGGTTCTGGTAGAACAAAGTTAGAAACAGAAGAACAATTCGCTGTTGCTGCAGAAGTATGCAAAAAGCATGGTATTACTGCTATTGTTATCATCGGTGGTGATGATTCTAATACAAATGCTGCTGTATTAGCAGAATATTTTGCTGCACATGATACAGGTGTACAAGTAATTGGTTGCCCTAAGACAATTGATGGTGATTTAAAGAATGAAGATATTGAATGTTCATTCGGATTTGATACAGCAACAAAGACTTATAGTGAAGTAATCGGAAACATTGAAAGAGATGCAAACTCTGCTAAGAAATATTGGCATTTCATCAAAGTTATGGGACGTTCTGCTTCTCACGTTGCTTTGGAATGTGCTTTAGAAACACAACCAAACGTTTGTTTGATTTCTGAAGAAGTTGCTGCTAAGAAGATGTCTTTAGCTTCTATCGCTGATTATATTGCTGATTCCGTAGCTAAGAGAAGTGAAAAAGGTATGAACTTCGGTGTTGCAATCATTCCTGAAGGCGTTGTTGAATTTGTTCCTGAATTCTCCGTATTAATTGGAGAAATCAATGAATTATTAGCTGGTAGCAAAGCTGATGAATTTAATGCTTTACCAACATGGAAAGATAAATATGCTTTCATTGAAAATGGTCTAACAAAAGAATCTATGGCAGTATTTGCGATTCTTCCTGAAACAATCCAACAACAATTATTTTTAGAAAGAGATCCACATGGAAACGTACAAGTTTCATTGATTGAATCTGAAAAATTGTTCTCAGCTCTTGTAAAAGCTAACTTGGAAGAAAGAAGAAAAGCAGGAACATACAATGGTAAGTTCAATGCATTACATCATTTCTTTGGTTATGAAGGAAGATGTGCTTTCCCATCTAACTTTGATGCTGACTACTGCTATTCATTAGGTTACAATGCATTCATGTTGATTCAATATGGATACAATGGATACTTATCTAAGATTTCTAATCTTTCTAAACCAGCAGAAGAATGGGTAGCTGGTGGTATGCCAATCACAAAGATGATGAACATGGAAAGAAGACATGGCGAAGATAAGCCAGTTATTAGAAAAGCTTTAGTTGAATTAGATGGTGCTCCATTCAAGTACTTTGAAGCACATAGAGATACATGGGCTGTTGAAACAGCATTCACATATCCTGGTGCAATCCAATACTATGGACCAAGTGAAGTTTGTGATCTAACAACTAGAACATTAGCTTTAGAAAAAGGATTAATGAAGTAAAACAAAAACCAGACTTAATGTCTGGTTTTTATAATGGCGAAAATATTAAAAAAAAGTATAATAATAAACAAAAGGTATGTAAGATGATGTTTTCTTTAAATAGTTTAATTGAAGAATATGAAAGAAAAAAATCCATTTTTTCTGTAATGATCGAATTATGCACGGTGTGCAATTGGAATTGTGAATATTGTTATATTGATGAACATAATAATTATGGTTTGAAGTTTGATGAAATTAAATGTGTTTTGGATGAACTGAGGAAAAATGGATGTTTTCAAGTATCATTCACTGGTGGCGAAATTTTTTTTACGAAAAGATATATGGAAAATAATTGAATATTCTAGGAAATTAGGATTTGAAGTTTTATTATATACAAATTTTTCTATTTTAGATGATAGGGATATTATTAGATTGAAGAATTTAAATATTTCCCTCGTGTCATGCTCTCTTTTTTCTATGGATGAAAAAATAAATTCAAATTTTGTGAAATTTAATAAATCAGTTGAATTAGTAAAGAGAAATTTATTGTTTGCAAAGCAAATTGACTTAAATGTTGAATTGAAAGTGATGTTAATGAGATTTAATTACGATTCAAAAGATTCCATCATTAAATTTTGTGAGGAAAATGATATAAATTTGAAATTTGATTATATTATTTTTCCAAAAAGAAAACATTGTACTGAAATGAAAGAATTTTATTTATATAAAGACAATTTAAAAGATGTTATTGAGTTTGATGATGAGCAGCATCATAGAATTTTTAATTATCAAGATGGATATATTTGCGGTTCAACGAGAACTTCTTTATTTATTGATTCAAATGGCGATGTATTTCCATGCTTGAATTTGGATTTGAAGATAGGGAATATAAAAGAATCTACTTTGACTTCAATATGGAATAAAAATGAAAAATTACATTTTATTCAAAATCTTCGAAAAATAAATGATGATTGTTTATCATGTAATAAAAGTAAATATTGTTCGAAATGTATTGGGCTATCATTCCGAGAAAGTGGGAAAATAGAAAAATGCAATAAAATAAATGAGACTATTGCGAGTATACGAAAGGAAATTTATGAATAAGGATAATGATTTAAAAAAAATTGTAAATAGAACAATCAAATCAGAAAGCGGATTGATTTTAACGGACATTTTCTTTTTTTGTGTAATAATTCTAATTATTGCTGGTTTTCCTTATGTTCAAAAACAGTTGATTGATTTTATCCAGAATGAACAAATCAATAAAAGTAGAATGATGCAATTAGCAGTGGAATATGCGGTGTTAGTTGTTTCTTATTTTATTTTCAATTATTTTGGAACTATAAATGAATTTAAAATTTATGCACTATTTACAAAGAAATATCGAGATGAAATTTCTAATTTCTATTTAACGCAAAGAACGCTTGATAATTCCAAGTCTTCAAATGGGATATCGGTATTAACTACAGAAATTAATAGAATTACTGACGAATATGTAAGTCCTATTATTGATTTATTAGAAAATATACTTGGCGTAATCATTTATTTTTTATTTATATTTTTATTGATAAGTAAATATGCTGCAGTTACTTTGTTGCTATTGTCTTTTATTCCTTATTTTATATCTAATATAACTACAAAAGAAATTGGGATAAAAAGAAAAGAATTTCAAAATGAAGAGAGGAGCTATTTGAATGTAATCAGCTCATTCTTTCAAAATATGAGTATTATTCTTCCAATAAATATAAAAAATATTCAATCATTTCATAATTCCATAACAAGTAAAGTGTATGATTCAAATATTTGTTTTGGAAGAAAAAAAGCATTTGTTTTATCTGCAAATCATTCTATTAATTATTTGGTATCTTTTTTGACTTTTTTGGTTATGATGATATGTTTCTATTTAGGGTTAGAATCCCTTGGATCAGTAATAGCAACAATAGGATATGTTGATGTATTTTTAGATGCAACTGGAAGAGTTGTTGATGATAAAGTAATGATTGATTCTTTTAATAAAAAAGGTTTTATGGATGAAGATTTCAGTGATATTTTGAATGGTAAAATAGAAATTATAGATAATTTTATTAATGAAATAACAATTCATAATTTTAATGTGAATGTAAAAGGTAAAACTATATCGTACTGTGATTTACAATTTCAAAGGGGAATTACTTATTTTGTTTGTGGTGAAAATGGAAGTGGTAAATCTACATTGTTAAAAAGCATATGTGGAATTCAAAATAGTTATAATGGATCTATTGAAATAGATGGTTTAAACATTAAAGAGAAATATTTTAAGGATGTTTATTATCTTGATCAAAATAATAAAATATTACCTTCGAATTTTCATGATAATGTATCAATGTATGATGCCTATCCACTACAGGTATTAGATAACTTTAAGTTTTATAATGAATTATCAAATGAGATATTATACAAACAGGATTGCACAAAATTAAGTGGTGGTGAACAACAAATTGTATCTCTTTGTAGAGCTATTGCTAGTGGTGCAACCACATTATTGATTGATGAAGCTTTATCCGCTATCGATGCACAGAAGAGAATGAGTATTATAGAAGAATTAAAGCAGAAAAATTATTTTCTTATTTATGTATCTCATAATACAAAGGACAAAGAATTATTTGATGAAAAAATAGAGGTTACTTATGAAAATGAATGATAAATTTTCTACAACGTTCAAAATAGCATGGCAACGAAATGTTATTGAAGATTATATTTATATACTTGATTATGATACAAATGAATTTGTTATTTACGAAGATGTTGCTAAGGATATATGGATGAAGATTCAAGAAAAATTAAATTTGAATCAAATTATAGAATATATTGTGATGAATTATGAAGGAGCAACATATTCTATAGTGAAAGATGATGTTATTGAGTTTATTGAGAAGAATATTGAAATGGGTTATTTAAATTATGAATAATTTAACGATAATAGATCAATATTCTAAGAATTTATGCTGTTACGCTGCAACAATAGAAGTGTGCGAAACATGTAATTGGAAATGTAAACATTGTTATTTACCTGAACATAATAATAAAGGTATTCCTCATGATATGTTTATTAAAATATTGTTAGAATTAAAAAAACTTGGAGTTTTTGAGCTAGTATTAACAGGTGGTGAAATATTCACACGGAAAGATATTCTTGAAATTATAGAATATGGACGAAAACTAGGATTTCATATTGTTTTACTTACAAACTGTTCTTTAATTACAGAAGAAATCATTCAAAAACTTTTATCTCTAAATGTCACTACAATTGAAACAACAATATTTTCATTGAATCCAAAAATCCATGATGCATTTGTTGGATCTGATGGCGCATTAGAAAGCTCTTTAAAATCAATATTAAGAATGAAGGAATTGAATTTTCGATTAAAAGTAAAAACAATCATTATGAATTTTAATTATGATGAATATAAGAGTATTGAAAAATTTTGCATAGAAAATCATATTGATTATTTGTTTACACCTGATGTATACAAAAAGAATGATGGAGATTTATTACCACTTGATTTAAGGGTATCAGATAATCAATTGAAAGAGATTATTTGTCATATAGATAAAAATAATGGTTATGTATATGAAAATGATAATAATGATAGTTATGTGTGCAAAAGCACAAGATATTCTTTATTTATTGATTCAAATGGAAATATTCAGCCATGTGGAAATTATAAACATTATATAGGAAATATTTCTCAAGGAATTGAAACTATATGGAATAATTCTTCAACGCTTCATAAAATACAAAACGCAAAATATAAAGATGTAGATAAATGCAAAAAATGTGATAAAAAATCAAACTGTAGTGTTTGCTTTGGAATAATTCAAAATTATGGTGATTCAATTTGCAGATATGTTCCATTAGAAAGTGATTGCAAAATAGCAAAAATAAGAAATAATATATGCATGAAGAGGAAGATATTATGAAAAAATATGGAAAGCCAACAATTAAAATTATGAAATCAGAAAAACAAATTCCTGATAAGCACAATGCGAAATGTAGTGGAATTTCAACACACATTTCATCAATAATTGAGAAGAAGTAAAATAAAAACCAGACGCAAAGTCTGGTTTTTATGATGGCGGAGAAGAAGGGATTTGAACCCCCGCACGCTTTCACGTCTGTCGGTTTTCGAAACCGATCCCTTCAGCCTCTTGGGTACTTCTCCAAAATGCTTATCTATTTTAACATAATAAAAATATTTTTATATTGTTTGACAAGCTATACTGTACGAAGTATAGTGAATATACAAGGAGGTTTAATATATGGAACCGCAGATGAAAAGAGGTATTCTAGATATTTGTGTTTTAACAGCATTGATCAAAGAAGATTCTTATGGATATAAGATTATTAAAGATTTGAAAGATGTAATTGAAATTTCAGAATCTACCTTATATCCAATATTAAGAAGATTGGAAAAGAATGGATATTTATCTATTTATACACAAGAACATAATTTTCGTTTAAGAAAGATGTATTCCATTACAGATAAAGGTTTAGAAAAGATACAAGACTATTTAGAAGATTTAAAAGAATTATTTGTTATTTATCAATATATACAAAAGGAGACGCACAATGATTGAAGAATATTTAGAACAATTAAGAAAGATCTTAGTTGATCATCATTATGAAGATGTAGATAATGCAATTAGTTATATGAGAGAATTTGCAGAGGATCGAAAAGAATTAGGAGAAAGTGAAGAAAGTATCATTGCCTCATTTGGTGATATTCATGAAACGGCTTCAGCAATTTTAGGAGAAGAAGTAAAGAATGCAGATGTTACTTCTGAACTCAAAGAAATCAATGCAGAACTTATTAGTGCTGATTTATCGATTACAGAATCAAATGTATCTGATGTAGAAGTGAATTATACAGATGAAAAGAGATTCACGATTACAGACAAAGATGGTGTTTTAACAATCAAAGAAAAAAAACAAGAACATAATTTTTTCTTAGGATTTAAGAAAGCACAAGTTGATATTCAAGTACCACAAGGATATTTATTAGAAAAAATGCATTTAGAAATTGTTTCGGGTGATATTACTTTACAAGGTATACAATCTAATCAATTGAATTTAGAAACGGTATCTGGTGATAATCAGATCAAAGAATGTAAAATTGATCATATTGAAGTGGATTGTGTTTCTGGAGATATTAAGATCAAACATTCTGAAAGTAAAAAGATAGAATTAGAAGCTGTATCTGGAGATATTGATGTAAAAGAAACAACATTTGATGAATTACATGGAGAAACAGTGAGTGGTGATGCCAAAGTAGAAGTTAGAGATATCAGAGATAACTATACGGTTAAGATTGATAAAATGTTTCATTCCAAAGAATATGGAACAGGAATAAAATTGATTACATTAGAATCAACAGTTGGTGATTTAAATGTTGATTTCAAATAAGAAAGAGGTAGTATGATCAATACATTTTTAAAGTCACGTATTCCTGATGCGAAAAAACTTGTAGATGAGTTAATGCATACATATGAATATGTAAGTATTTTAGGCAATTATGTCAAAACAAAAAGAATCTTGGTTACAACAACATCTAGTTCTATCAATGAATTAGATAATGAATGTGGATTTGTAATCAAGGCATATAAAGAATGTCATTATAGTGAATATTCTTGTGATGATATTCGAGGTATCAATGTTGAAAAGATGATAGAAGAAATGCAAGTGGTTACGCCATATGCTGCTTCGATTCCTTGTCTAGAAGAAAAAGACCACGAAGAATCTTATGAAAGAGAAGATTCTACGAGTATGGATGATTCTAATATTTATGATAAATTAGTTTCGATTAAAGATTATGCACATCAAAAAGATGAAAGAGTGATTCAGGTAGGTTGTGTTTATAACAAACGTGAAACTTCTAAGATCTTTGTATCTAATCATAAGTGTTTAGATCAAAAATATGATTGGTGTAATGCAATAATGCAAGTTGTTGCTAGAGAAGGGGATGTAATTAAAATGAACTTTGATTCTGAAGGAGAAGTTGATTCTTCTTTGGTATTAGAAAAGTTAGATGCAAATAAAGATCATGTTATTGATATTTGTTTGAAGTTATTACACGCTAAAACAATTGTACCTGGAACATACGATATTATTACTGATCCTGCAGTATCGGGTTTAATTGCACATGAAGCATTTGGACATGGTGTTGAAATGGATATGTTTGTAAAAGAAAGAGCTAAGGCAACACAATATGTTGGAAAACCAGTAGCCAGTGAAGTTGTGAATATGTATGATGGTGCAACTTCATGTTTGTCTGCAGCTTCCTATTTCTTTGATGACGATGGTGTAGAAGCATCCAATACAAACATTATTAAAAATGGGATTCTACAAACAGGAATCTCAGATTGCTTGAGTGCAATGGAACTTGGAACAAAACCTACAGGAAATGGTAGAAGAGAATCCTATAAACGTAAAGTCTATACAAGAATGACAAATACATTCTTTGATAAAGGAAATGATAAGCTTGAGGATATGATCAAGTCGATCAAACATGGCTATTTTTTGTGTGCATCAAACAATGGTATGGAAGATCCTAAGAACTGGCAAATTCAATGTACTGCTGGTTATGGCATTGAAATTCGTGATGGAAAGTTAACAGATGAAATCGTAGCACCAGTTGTCATTTCAGGAAGCGTCATTGATTTATTATCTTCAATTACAATGGTTTCTGATGAATTACATGTATATGGATCTGGTATGTGTGGAAAAGGCCATAAAGAGTGGGTGTTTGTATCTGATGGAGGACCACATTTGAAAGGAAGAGCGAAATTATCATGATGAAGATCAAAGATATTCTTACAATATTAAAATCAAATCCTAATATTTCTGATTATGAAATCAATCATCAAACAAAACATTCCAGTGAATTGTTTTTTGTGAAGAAAAAGATGGAATTGAATCGCATTGTTGTTACAGAAAATATCACAATTACGATTTATAAAGATGTAGATAATAAACGTGGATGTAGTTCTATTGTAGTAACAAGTGCAGATGATGCAGAATCCTTACAAAAGAAGATCGATTCCGCAATTTCCAAAGCAACGACTGCATTAAATCCTTGGTTTCCACTTGCGAAAAATCAACAAATCAATGTGACTACAGATACATCGATATCATTAAATGAGATTGCCTTAGAAGTTGGGAATACAATTATGCAGATCAATCATAAAAATGGCTGGTTGAACGCAACTGAAATATTTGTATCCATTTATGAAGAAGAATTTTTAAATTCGAATGATGTAAAAGATTACCAAAGTAAGTTATCGATTGAATTTGAAACAATTCCTACATGTAGTGATGGAAAAGAAGAATACGAATTATACAAATATTACAGAAATAATCAATTTGATGCGTCTTCTATTGAAAAAGAAATTGAAGATATCCTTTCTTTAGCTTCATTAAGAGGGCAAGCAAAGAAACTTAGTGAAGTGAATATTGATACGAATGTTCCTGTTTATATGTATGGTGATATGAATGATTTGATTTTAAGAAATATAAAAGAAAATACATCTTATATTTCTAATGTAACACATGCAAACCATTATGAATGTGGCAAAGCAGTATCCAATACACCATTTGATGTCATTCTAAAAGGATCTATCAATGGAGTAAGTGCTTCTAGTTGTTTTGATGAACATGGAATGGTTTTCAATGAAACAAAGATCATTGAAGATGGTGTATTGAAACAACTACATGGTGATATTCAATATGGATATTACTTAAAACAAGAACATCCAACAGGAAATTATCCAGTTGCGGAAGTAATCGCAAAAGAAGGAATTGATACAAATGAACCGCATTTGATCATTGATCATTTTTCTGCACCACAACTAGAAAATCAATCTGGATATTTTGGAGGTGAAGTTCGATTAGCACGTTACTTTGATGGAGAAGAGTATATTCCATTAACTGGATTCTCTATTTCAGGAAATATCTATGAAGCGATGAATACTGTAGCGTTCTCAAAAGAACAAACAACTACGAGTCATTATAAAGGTCCAAAGTATTTTATCTTTCAGAATTTATTGATTGCGTAATGAAAAAATTTTCATTTTGTAAATCAATAGGTTAGTTCTATCAAACGTTTCAAAGAAATAAGTGATTTATTCTGTGATAATATAGTGACTAGTGAGAAAAGAGGTATTGATATGAGTGAAATTTCTAGTGCAGTATTAAATGAATTACGCACAAATTATGAAGCAGATGCGAAAGCTAGAGTTGTTAGAAATGCATTGACAAAGAATGATCTAAATACAATTTCTAGAGTATTTGACGCAGAAGGAAAGAATCCTAATGTATTTTCTATTGATTTAAAAACAATGAAAGCTACAAATCAACAAGCTTCAGGAAGATGTTGGATCTTCTCTTCGATGAACTTTTTGAGAGAAAAGATTGCGAAGAAATATAACATTAAAGAATTTGAACTATCACAAAACTATATTGCATTCTATGACAAACTAGAAAAAGCAAACTGGTTTATGGAATGTACAGTCAATGAAATTGATAATCCAATTGATTCTGAAAAGATGAGATATTTATTAGATTGGGCTGT
Source organism: Eubacterium sp. AM49-13BH (assembly GCA_963650865.1). Taxonomy (GTDB): domain Bacteria; phylum Bacillota_I; class Bacilli_A; order Erysipelotrichales; family Erysipelotrichaceae; genus Bulleidia. The sequence goes on from CAVJMM010000009.1 coordinate 16,995, forward strand.
TGGTGATGGTGGACAATGGAACATGGTTCAATCTTTGGTTAAGAAATATGGTCTATGTCCAAAGAGTGCAATGCCTGAAACTTATCAATCATCTCATACTAGAACAATGAATGGTCTATTAAATAAGAGATTGAGAAAGTTTGTCATTGATTCTAGAAAAGCAGAAAGAAGTGAAGTAGAAGCACTTAGAGCACAAGCTTTAAAAGAAATTTATTCTTTATGTGCATCTTGTTTTGGATTACCACCACAAGAATTTACATTTGAATATGTCGATGCTGATGAAAAGCATCATGCTGAATATCATGTAACACCAAAACAATTCTATGAAGATTATTTAGGTAGTGATATTGATGATTATATTAACTGTATCAATGCACCAACAAGTAATAAAGAATACTACAAAACATATACAGTTGAATATTTAGGAAATGTAGTCAATGGGAATCCTATCTGCATGTTAAATCTTCCTTTAGATGAATTTAAACAAGCTACATTAGAACAATTAAAGAGTGGTGAACCAGTATGGTTTGGTTGTGATTGTGGTGCTGATGGAGATCGACAAACAGGTTTATGGGATGATAACCAATATGACTATGAAAATACATTAGATATTGATTTATCCATGACAAAAGCTGAAATGTTGGATGCTCACCAATCCGCAATGAATCATGCGATGATGTTTACAGGTGTTAATATTGGGGAAGATGGAAAACCAAACAGATGGAAGATTGAAAACTCATGGGGAGAAGATATTGCGAATAAAGGTTACTTTATTGGAAGTGATACATGGTTTGATAAATACATGTATGTTGTAGCAGTGAATAAGAAATTCTTAAGTGAAAAAGCATTAGCTGCATTAAAAGAAGAACCTACAAAAGTTGCTCCATGGGATCCATTTGGAACATTAGCTGACTAATGATTTGAAGTGTTACACAATTGTGTAGCACTTTTTTGTAATCGTATGAAAAACAATTGTTTTTCTATAAGTACAAGGAAAATGGATGAAAACTTTTCATATATTTCATGATTTTATCTGAAATCTTTCACGAAAATTACACAATAGAATTGACTTACCTATGAATGTACGGCAAAATAATAAGTACTTTTGGAGGGAAAAAATATATGAAGAAGATTTTATGTGCTTCCATGGCGGTTCTTCTTGTTGCAGGTTGTTCTGCAGGAAGTGCTGGTTCAACAGCTACAAATGGATCCACAACAACATCAGAAGATGCATATTATGTATTTACAGCTGATGTACAAACACTTGACTGGCAGATGTCACAAAATGCATCTGACGCTCAAATTACAACAAACCTTGTTGATGGTTTAACAGAAACAAACAGCTACAACAACTATGTTGGTGCCTTAGCAGAAAGCTGGGAATCCAACGATGACAAGACTGTTTGGACATTCCACTTAAGAGATGCTAAGTGGGTTACAAACACAGGCGAAGAATATGCTGATGTTACAGCAGATGATTTCGTTACAGCTCTACGTCACTTATCTGATTTCCAAGGACCAACATTATCTATTGCTGAAGGCTATGTTAATGGCTTAGCTGCATATGGTAAGTCTGAAAGAACAGACGCTGATTGGGAAAAGGTTGGTGTTAAGGCTGTTGATGATAAGACTGTTGAATATACATTGAGTAATCCAACTCCTTATTTCTATACAGTAGTTGCTAACAACTCTTTCTGGCCAGTTAATAGAGAATTCTTGGAATCTCAAGGCGATGGTTGTAAATTAGGTTCACCTGATAACACAGATTGTGGATATGGTAATACATCTGATCCTTCTTCCATTCTTTATAATGGTGCTTATATCTTAGATGAACTTGTTTCTAAGTCTTCTCAAAAGATGCATAAGAATGAATCCTACTGGGATGCAGAACATGTATATGTTGAAAATGTAACACGTGTATATGATGATGGTTCTGATCCAGCTACTACAGTTAAGGGATTCGAATATGCTGAAAATCCATACTATCAAGCAACATTGTTGACTTCTGCTAAGGATTTCGATTCTTATCTAGAACAATATGCTGATTATGCTTATAACCCATTACAAAATGGTTATACATTCGGAATTAACTTCAACTTAAATAGAACAAACTTTGAAAACTCTTCTAAGACAACAGCTCAACAAGCTGATACAAAGAAGGCTATTCTAAATACACATTTCAGAAAAGCAATCAAGTATGGTTTGGATAGAGTTGCTTATATGTCAACTGTAATGGATAAGTCCATTGCTGAAAAGGTAATTCGTTCTATTGAGTGCCCATGGAACTTCGTATCAACATCTGATGGTAGTTCTTATGGTGAACTTGTTCAAGCAGCTAGTGAAGATTCTTCTGTTGATCTAAGCGAAGGTCAGGATTCCATCTATGATCCAGCTAAGGCTAAGGAAGAAATGGAAGCAGCTGTTAAGGAATTAAAGGCTGAAGGCGTTTCATTCCCAATCGTTGTTGACTTGTTAACAGATGATGCTTCTGCATCTCTACCTTTACAAGCAGCTTCTCTAGAACAATCTATTGAAGAATCTATCGGTACAGACTACATTGATATCGTTGTTCACTCTGTTTCTGATGATGACTATATGGCTTCTTCTTACACAGCTACAGGACCACAAGATTGTTGTTGGGATATCTCAACTTCAACAGGTTGGGGTGCTGACTATGTAGATCCAAAGACATATTTGAACATTTTCTCACCAGTTGACGGTGATGTTACAAATAACTCAATGGCTTTGAATTTCTATCAATCAAATGAATATGATGATGATCAAGATAACAAGGATAACGATGCTGCTATCGAAGAATCTGGATTATTAGAATATCAATCAATGCTTGAAGAAGCTTATGCTATTACAGATGATATGGATGCTCGTTATGAAGCAGAAGCTAAGGCTGAAGCTTACTTATTAGACAACGCTCTATTCATTCCAATTCAATCTCAAACTTCAAGTGTAAACTACACTATTTCTAGAGTAACACCATTCTCTACTGCATATCAGTCCGCTAAGTTTAAGGGTATGATTATCAATAAGGATGCTATTACTAAGGAAGATTACGATGCTGCTTATGCAACATGGCAGAAAGAAAAGGCAGAAGACAACAAGGTTGATCATTCTACTGGCGAATAATCGTAAGTAAGATATATTGATATCGAAAAAATGATAAGGGGGCTAGAAGGCTATGCCTCCTTATCATGCGTTTTAAGAAATGAAGAAAATATCTTTGTGAAAGGAGGCATTTATGAAGAAATATGTATGGGGACGTATTGTTCGAGCAATTTTTTCTGCGTTTATTGTTACTGTTTTAGCGATGATAATGATTTATACATTGATTCCACGTCATTTAATTTTCAAAAATGATGCTACTTATCAAAAGTTAGGTGGTAAAGCAGATGATAAAGAGCGCTATAAAAATACAGCTTATGAACGTTTAGGGTATATTACATTTGAGGAACAGGCAGATATGTGTAAAGCATTTGCTGCTGACAATTTTGATGCTTGTAATCAAAATGATTCAACTTATATTAAGGACATTGCAGCTCAATATGAGGCTGATGGTTGGACAGTTAAACAATATAAAGCAGGTGGATACTATGCTTATAAGGATGTACCAATTGCTAAAAAGATTGCAAATTTCTTTGGTAATTTGATTGAAATTGATCATCCTTGGAGAGTAAATGATGATTCTAATCCTGATTTGGAAAGAAAAATCTATTTTGGAACAGATACAAATGGTGTTCCTGCTTTAATGGGATCTGGAACAGAACATAAATATTTAATTTATTTTGATACAAGTTTCCCATTTATTCATCAAAATATTATATCTTTCAATTTAGGAAAGTCTTATCCTTCTTATGCTTATACAGAAATTACAAAAGTTATTTCTAGTGGACAAGGTTCTGAAGAATCAACAACACAAAAGTTTGAAACAGGTACAGAAACAAAGAGTGCTGTGATTCAACATAGCTGTACATATAAGAAGACAAGTAATCTAGATAAATTAGATAAGAACAAATTTACAGATAACTACGCAAACTGCGATACACAAAAGAAGGATCCATCTATGATTGGTACTTCTATGAAGTTTGGTGTATTAGCACTTATTCTTGCATACTTGATTGCAATTCCTGCAGGTATGTTAATGGCATCTCATAAAGGTAAACTTGCTGATCACATTGGTACAATTTGGATCAACTTTATGATTGCGGTACCATCATTGGCATTTATCTTCTTTGGAAGACAAATCTTCTATTTATTGGGCTTCCCTCAATCCTTCCCTCAGTTGGGTGCTCATGATATTAGAAGTTATATTCCAGCAATCGTTATTCTTGGTTTGATGAATACTGGTTCATTAATGTTATGGACAAGAAGATATATGTTAGACCAATCAAGTTCAGATTATGTTAAGTTTGCTAGAGCGAAAGGTCTATCACAAAAAGAAATATTTAAAAAGCATATTTTAAGAAATGCTGTAATTCCTATTGTTCATGATTTACCAGCTAGTATTATTCTCACAATTACTGGAGCGGTATTAACAGAAACAGTATTTGCGATTCCTGGTACAGGTAAATTATTACCAGATGCTATTAATGAACATAATAACTCTATGATTGTCGCATTAACAATCCTTTATACTTCTTTATCAATCTTCTCAGTATTGATTGGTGACTTGTTAATGACAGTTGTAGATCCACGTATTAAGTTAACAGATGAAGGAGGTAGTCATTAATGTCAGAAATGAGTAATAAATTTGTATTCGTTAAAAATGACGAAAGAGAATCTGAACATATTGCTGCTCCTAAGTATTCTTATTGGGCATCTGTATTTAAACAATTTTTAAGCAAGAAAAGTACAATTGCGATTATTATTGTCGCAAGTGCAGTGGTGTTACTTTCTATTATTGATCCAATGATTAGTGGCTATAATGGAATGTCTCATCCAAATATCAACAATGAATCCATGAAATTTATTGGACCATGCTTCCAATATCTATTTGGTACAAATAACTACGCTGATAATATGTGGAACGTTATTTGGGCAGGTGCTAGAAACTCTCTAGGTATTGCTGGTTTAACAACATTGATTACAGTATCTTTAGGTGTTATTGTTGGTGCTATTTGGGGTTATTCAAAATCCATGGATAAATGGATGCTTGAAATCTATAACATTATTGCCAATGTTCCATTTACATTAATCGTATTCGTATTGATGTATATCTTGGGTAGAGGTTTCTGGCAATTGATCTTTGCGATGTCAGTTACTTCTTGGCTTGGTACTGCATACTTTATTCGTACACAGGTTATGATCATCCGTGACCGTGAATATAACTTAGCATCAAGATGTTTAGGAACAAGTACATGGACAATTGTTAAGAATAACATTCTTCCATATCTTGTATCTATTATCGTTACATCTATTTCTAGAGACTTACCATCTTATATTTCATTAGAAGTATTCTTGGCTTGGCTTGGAATTGGTGTTGGTGAAGGGACACCTTCATTAGGTAAAACAATTTCTGATAACAAGATCTATATGACAAATACACCATATTTGTTTTGGATTCCTGTTTGTATTTCTGCAATTATTACAGTTTCACTTTACGTTGCTGGTCAGACATTAGCAGATGCTGCTGACCCAAGAACACATAGATAAGGAGGCACACAAAATGACAACTAATAACGAAATCATTCTGTCTGCTTCTAATGTTGAAGTAGAATTTGCAGTCAGAGGAAAAATCTTAAAGGCAATTCGTAATATTTCAATTGATCTTTATAAAGATGAAACATTAGCTATCGTTGGTGAATCTGGTTCTGGTAAATCTGTATTTACAAAAACATTTACTGGTATGTTAGAAAGCAATGGTAGAGTTTCTAATGGTACAGCAATGTATGAAGGAAAAGACCTTTATGCGAATAAAACAGATGAGGATTGGGAACAAATTCGTGGTAAAAAGATCGCTACGATTTTCCAAGACCCAATGACATCTTTAAACCCAATTATTCCAATTGGTAAACAAATTACTGAAGTTATTGAAAAGCATCAAGGAAAATCTTTCGCTGAAGCAAAAGAAGAAGCAATTCAATTAATGGAAGAAGTGGGTATTTACAATGCCGCAAATCGTTTCGATGAATATCCATTCATGTATTCTGGTGGTATGAGACAAAGAATCGTTATTGCGATTGCACTAGCATGTCATCCAGATATCTTGATTTGTGATGAACCTACAACTGCTTTGGATGTAACAATTCAGGCACAAATCATTCGTTTGATTAAGAGCTTACAAAAACAATATGGTTATACAATTATCTTTATCACACACGATTTAGGTGTTGTAGCCAATGTTGCTGATAGAGTAGCTATCATGTATTCTGGTCAAATCATTGAGTATGGTAAAGTAAATGAAATCTTCTATGATCCAAAACATCCATATACATGGGGATTATTAAGTTCATTACCACAACTTGGTATCAAAGGTGAACCATTATATGCAATTCATGGTACTCCACCAAGTTTATATGATGAAATCAAGGGTGATGCTTTTGCGCCAAGATCTGATTACGCAATGGAAATTGATTTTGAAGAAGAGCCACCAATGTTTCAGGTAACAGATACACATTACGCAAAAACTTGGTTGTTAGATGAAAGAGCACCAAAAGTAGAACCACCAGTTCAAGTAAGAACATTACATGAAAGAATGAAAGAAGTAATTTCAGAACAGGAGGAAAACTAAATGACAGATACATTACAGAATCCTGTCCTTGAAAAGGATGAAAACGGAAAAGAAATCTTATTGAAAGTCAAAGATCTTGGAGTTACTTTCTATAATGGTAAGAAAGAATTTAATGCAGTTCATGATGTAAACTTCAATGTTTATAAAGGTGAAACTTTCTCATTAGTAGGTGAATCTGGATCTGGTAAAACGACAATCGGTCGTGCAATCATTCGTATTAATCCTACTTCTAGTGGTGAAATCGAATTCATGGGCAAAAAGATTAATGGTAAGATTTCTAAAGAAGATCAACGTTGGGTCATTCGTAATATGCAAATGGTATTCCAAGATCCAGCAGCATCTTTAAATGAAAGAGCTACAATTGATTACATTGTCTCTGAAGGTCTACAAAACTTCCATCTTTATAAAGATGAAGAAGATCGTAAACAAAAAGTATTGAATGCTTTAGAATCTGTTGGATTACTTGCAGAACACGCTACAAGATATCCTCATGAATTCTCTGGTGGACAAAGACAACGTATTGGTATTGCGCGTGCAATGGTCATGGAACCTACATTACTCATTGCGGATGAACCTATTTCTGCATTGGATGTATCGATTCGTGCACAAGTATTGAATTTATTAAATGAATTCAAAAGAGAAAAGGGTTTAACACAAATCTTTATTGCGCATGACTTATCTGTTGTTCGTTATATTTCTGATAGAATTGCAGTTATTCACAAAGGTGAAATTGTAGAACTAGCAGAAACAAATGACTTATTTAAGAATCCAATGCATCCATATACAAAGTCATTAATGTCAGCAATTCCTTTACCTGATCCTGAAATCGAAAAGGCAAAGACATTAATTACATATGACGAAAAAGAAGAAAAGGAAAAGTGGAACTATGCAGAAAATGCTCCAACTTTCCGTGAAATTTCAGATGGTCACTTTGTAATGGCAAATGATGCAGAATTCGAAGAATTCAAAAAGCATTATAAGAAATAATATATTCAAATAAGGCTGGAAACAGCCTTTTTATGATGGTATTGTATTAATCATGAAGGTGAAAAATGAATCAAGAATTATATCAAATAACTGTTGGTGCAGTCTTAAAATGGAATCGTGTATATCAAGAAATCACATTGGCACAAGCTTCTAAAATATCAGGTCTTTCATTGCAATATATTGGTGAATTAGAACGAGGTGAAAAGAATCCATCTGAATCTAGCATAGATGTTTTATGTGATGCATATCATATTGAATTTGAAAGAACATCTTCTTCAGAAGAAAATGGAATTCAGAAAATAAATAAATTTATTCATTATTTAAATTTTCTTTCTGTTGATAAATTAGTTGATATAAATTATATGAGAGATGAACATAGTTTTTCTTTATCATTTCTGTATGATCAACTAATTAAGGAAGCATATTTATTGTTAATCAAAAATGATACTTCTGAGTTTTCTTTGTTTTATAAAATATTGAGTAAGTTTTATGAGCGTACGGATGGATTACTTTATTCATTTTATAACTATGTTTTATCTTTATATTATGATATTTGTGATAATAAAAAAGCTTTGTTATATGCAGAACGATCAATTTCAAACTTTGATATCGCTGAAGCATATTTTAGAGCGAATTATTCAGCATTGTTGTTTAAATATAACCATTTAATTCAAGCATTAAAAGAAAGTGAAAAAGCTATTATTATTTCTCAAAATAATTCTTATTTTAAGTTGATTCAATTAACGAGAATGAATCAAGCTTTAATTTTTATGAAAATGAGAAGATATGATGAATCAATCAAAGAATTAAATGAATGTTTAAAGAATGCAGAAGCAAATAATATAAAAGATATTGTAATGAAATGTAAAGCGAATATTGTTTATGTATATTTGCTTGATCATAAATTAGATAAGGCAAAAGAATATTGTGATAAATGGTTTTATAAATCTTCATTTACATATCAACTAACGAGTATGATTCTTTCATATTATTCAAATGAAAATTACAAAAGTGATTTTGTTGAAATTATGAAGTTGTATAAAGCAATGAAAGAAGTTCAACTGAGTCTTGATAGTAACAAAATAGATAAATATATAAAAGACTTTGAAATAGATTTTATTTCTTTACAATTATTCTTCAATGCGGTTATTTACAATTTAGAATTAACTGGTAATTATGCATTAGAAAATAAGTATTTAAAACAATTATTTGGTTTCACACAATTTTAAGCAGAAAAATTTATCTATTTCTTTTTCAAATTTTATAGAATTTCTCCATACATCGTAGGGGAAATATATGAATTCATTAATAAAGAAATATAAGAAGGATTTAAAAGTTGTTATTGTTTTATCTTGTATCGTTTCAGCATTAAATGTATTGGGAGCGTATTTATTATCAGGCTTGTTAAATTCAGCTGTAAATGCCTCCGTATCTCGTTTGATAAAAAGTACTGCTTTTATCATAATTATATGGACTGCTATGTATAATATGCAGAAAGTGAGAAATAATTATTCTAGTAAGTTCAGAGCTAAATTGAATACACAGATACGTAATCATGAAGCGGATTTAATTGTAGGATTATCAAATGATGAATGGGAGAAATGTGCACCTTCTGAAAAGTTAGCTGAATTTACATCTAATATAGATTTGATTGACAGGAATTATATTGATCCTTTATTAGAAATTTCTTATTATATTTTCACTTTGATATTTTCATTTATTGCGTTATGTACAATTCATTGGAGTGTTGTTGTTTTATCAATCATTATGTATATTGTAATGACAAAAGCTCCTGCATTATTTCAAAATAAACTCTCTGAAGTAACAGAAAAAAACACAAATGAAAACGAGAAAATGACAAAAACAATAAATGACTGTTTATATGGAAGACAGGAATATATTTTGTATGGTCATGTAAAAAGATTTTTAGAAAGAGTCGATTCTGCTTCTAAACAATCAGAAAATACAAGATATTTGTATGATTGTACGGCTAACTTAATGGCAACTGTTATTGGAATAATTGGCTTTCTTTTTCAATGTGCTTTTATATTTTTAGTTGCTTGGCTATCGATTAAAGGATATACAAATGTTGGGGCTATTTTGACAGTAGGAAATTTAGCAGGTACATTTTCTCAATCAGTTACGGTGGCAGTATCCAATTATTCTAAGATTAAATCGAATCGAGATTCAGTGAAATTTAGCTTAGAAGAAGATTATATCAAGAAAGTAGAAACGATTTTACCAATAGAAATATCTGAATTAAATGAAATAAACCATATGGATCATAAGGTGTTATATAAAAAGCAATCTTTTACATTTGAGAAAGGTGGTAAATATTTAGTTGTTGGTGAAAGTGGTAGTGGTAAATCAACACTTTTAAAAGCGTTATTCAATAATAATTTTCAATACAAAGGTTGCATCCAACTAAATGGTATTAACCGTAATGAACTAGATTATAGACAATATCTAAATCAAATAATATACATGGAACAAGATACCCATATCTTTAATGACACTTTAAGAAATAATTTAACAATGGGAAAGAAAATAGATGATTCAATATTGTTAGATATGATTGAATATTTGAACTTAAATGAATTCTTTAGTAGATGTGATAAGAATTTAGATTTTATGGTAGAAGATCAAGGATCTAATATTTCTGGTGGGGAAAGACAGAGAATTTGCTTAGGGCGTGCATTATTATCCAATAAGAAAATTCTGTTATTAGATGAAAGCTTTTCAGCAATGGATCAAAATAATATTCAAGATATCTTAACAAAGATTCTGAACAGAAAAGATATCACTGTGATTATGACAGCTCATAATGTAAAAAGTAATCTATATCCATTGTTTTCAAAAGTATATCATTTGTAATAAAATAGAAACATTAGTTGAAGAAACTAATGTTTTTTTGAGGTGCTATGAAAAAATATTTTGGGGATAAAAACTTTTATAAAACAGTATTGATTGTTGCGATACCTTTATTGATACAACAATTGATCACAAGCTTTGTGAACATGTTAGATAACATCATGGTTGGTCAAACAGGAACACTAGCGATGAGTGGTGTATCTGTTTCCAATCAAATAATTACGGTATTTAATTTGGCAATATTTGGTTCTGTTTCTGCTTCTAGTATCTTTGGTGCACAATTTGCTGGGAAGCATGATATAGATGGTGTTAGACATTGTTTGCGCTTTAAAATGATTGTTGAAACATTGATAGCGTTGATTTTTGTTTTGGTTTTTGATTTGTTTGGAGAACAATTGATTGGATTATTCATGCATCCAGAACGTGATAATGCTGCAGATATCGCTACTACAATGGAATATGCGATGCATTATATCCATTGGATGACGATTGGGTTTATTCCTTTTGCCTTATCACAGAGTATTTCTTCTTCTATGCGTGAATCAGGTGAAACAAGACTTCCAATGATTGCTAGTGTAACTGCTGTCATTGTTAACTTTATAGGAAATAGCATTTTGATTTTTGGATTGCTGGGGTTTCCTGCTTTAGGTCCAACTGGTGCAGCAATTGCGACTGTTATTTCTAGATTTGCAGAACTTGCAGTTAATATTACATTTGCGTTATTGAATCGTGAAAGATTTGTTTTCTATAAAGGATTATTTCATGGATTTTCAGTTCCACTTTCTTTGGTGAAAGAAATTTGTATCAAAGGTTTTCCACTAGTATTAAATGAACTGTTATGGTCTACAGGACAAGCAATGATAACGCAATGTTATTCGACAAGAGGCATTGATGCATTAGCTGCTTATAACATTTCTTCAACGATTACAAATTTATTCTTTGTTTCTAATATTGCCATGGGTGATAGTATTTCTATTTTAGTAGGTCATCATTTAGGTGCAGGTAAAATAGAAGAAGCAGTGGATACAGATCGTAAGATGATTGCATTTACATTGATGATTGCGATTTGTTTTGGCACAACATTGTTGATATTAGCTCCATTATTTCCAAATTTATATCAAACAAGTGATTCTGTAAAAAGTGTAGCGACTTTAATGCTTCGATTTGGTGGTTTAACAATGTGGGTGTCTGCTCTTTACAATGCAAGTTATTTTACAATGCGTTGTGGAGGAAAAACGATTATTACATTCTTGTTTGATTCTGTAGGAACTGTATTTGTTAGCTTTCCAATTGCATATTTGTTAGCACATTTTACACAATTACCTGTACAGTTCATGTATCTAACAGTTTCATTAGTAGATATCTATAAAGTTGTTTTAGGTTTATACTTAGTACATAAAAGAATTTGGGTGAACAATTTAGTAGGAGAGTAATATGGAAAGAAGTAAAGAATTAATTGAAGCGTATCATTTACAAGCACATCCTGAAGGTGGATATTTTAATGAAGTATATACTGCACCATATATGTTTTCAGATACAAGAGAAACAGGTGGTAGTATTTATTTCTTATTAGATCAAAATGATATTTCTCATTTTCATGTTATCGATTGTGATGAAATATGGTATTACCATGAAGGTTGTGGAATGCGTGTTACAATGATTGATGCAGATGGTAATGTTTCTTATGCTGATCTAGGAATGAATTTAGAAAAGAATCAATCTGCAATGGTAGTGATTCCTAAAGGTGTTATTTTTGCGGCAGAGAATTTAGATAAAGAAGGATATACATTTGTTTCTTGTGCTACAACACCACAATTTCAATATCAAGGTTTCAAACTTGTAAAAGAATCTGAAGTATCTTGTGATACAAAAGATATGAAATATTTATTCATGAGTGATGAAGAAATCGATCATACAATTATTTGACAAATAGCATTGCTATTTGTTTTTTAATTCACAAGTTGTATAATAGTTGTGCTAAAAGAAACTATGATCAAATGACATAGATTTCAAGATTTTAGTAAAAAGATCTGTAATGAGATTCGCTGTATCTGAAAAGAACGGCAGGAGGAGAAAAAATTATGAACAGTTCAAAAAAACGTATTCAGCAGCTTACTTTGGCGGCTTTTTTTGTCGCAATTGAGGCAATTATGGCAATCACACCAATTGGTTATATTCCACTTGGCGCATTGAGTATTACAACGATGCATTTGCCTGTAATATTAGCGGGTGTATTAGTTGGACCAAAGTTTGGTGCAGAAATTGGATTTGTGTTTGGATTGACTTCATTTTTGCGAGCAACATTTGAACCAACGATTACTTCATTTGTATTTACACCTTTTGTTCAAATCGGAAATATGAATGGGAATTTCTATTCTTTAGTCATTGCGTTTGTTCCAAGAATTTTACTTGGATGGTTATCTGGAATGCTGTATCGCTTGCTTGTAAGAAAGTCTAAGAAAGAAGCTTTATCCGCAATGGTTGCGGCAATTGTGAATACATTACTTCATACATTTCTTGTTTTAGGTGGAATTTGGGTATTCTTTGCGCAACCTTACGCAGATGCATTGAATATTACGACAGGTGCATTAGCGACTGCATTTATCGCAACAATTACAACAAATGGAATCTTAGAGACAATCCTTGCGGGTATTGTTATACCTGTATTAACAAAAGCTTTATCTTCAAAAGTAGATAGGATGGGAATCAAAAATGAATGAAAATAAATGTGTCATTATTGGAGTGACAGGTGGAATTGCAGTATATAAGATCTGCTATTTAGTTTCTAGTTTAAAGAAACAAGGATATGATGTGCATGTTTTAATGAGTAAAGAAGCAGAAGAGTTTGTATCACCATTAACTTTTCAAACATTGAGTGCAAATAAAGTTGTTACGGATATGTTTACGGTTGATTATACACCTGATGTTCATCATGTTTCTTTGGCAAAAAAAGCAGATTTGTTTGTGATTGCTCCAGCAACCGCAAATGTCATTGCGAAAGTTTCCAATGGAATTGCGGATGATATGTTGACGACAACATTTTTAGCAGCAAATTGTCCAAAACTAATCGTTCCAGCAATGAATACACAAATGTTAATGAATCCAATTACACAAGATAACTTAAAGAAATGTAGAAGTTATGGCATGGAAGTATTTGAAAGTGATTCAGGATACTTAGCGTGTGGTGATGTTGGAAGTGGAAGACTTCCTGAACCTAAGGCAATTGAAGATTACATCAAACAAATGTTAGTAACGGATCAATATTTAAGTGGAAAAAAGATTTTGATTACAGCTGGTCCAACAAGTGAAGCAATTGATCCTGTGCGTATGATTACAAATCATTCGACTGGTAAAATGGGATATTCTTTAGCGAAAGCTGCAAGAAATTTAGGTGCTCAAGTTACTTTAGTAACAGGAACAAATCTATTAAATGATATTCGTGATGTTGAAATGGTACATGTAACAAGTGCGAAAGAAATGGCAGATGCAGTACTTTCTAGACAAGAAGAAAATGATTGTTTGATTTTAGCAGCTGCAGTTGCAGATTATACACCGATTGAAGTCGCCGAAAATAAGATTCATAAAAAAGATGGCGATATGAATATCGCATTGAAACGCACACAAGATATCTTAAAAACATTAGGAGAAAACAAAAAAGAAGGACAAATCTTAATTGGTTTTTCAATGGAAACAGAAGATGTCATAGAAAGAACGAAAGAAAAACTTGTGAAGAAGAATTGTGATTATATTGTCGCAAATAATTTAAAACAAGAAGGTGCTGGTTTTGGAACAGATACAAACATTGTTACTTTGATCAGCAAAGATAAAGAAATATCATTTGGGAGATTATCGAAATATGATACTTCTATGAGAATATTTGAAAATTGTTTAAGAGGAAAATAAGATGAATATTTTAATGACAATTGATGTAGGAAATACAAATATTTCACTTGGTTTGATGCAAGGAAATGATGTAATTGGATCCTTTCGTTTAACAACCAAAACGCCAAGAACTTCTGATGAATTTGGATTGTGTATCAAAGAATTAATGGATACAACAAATATTTCAGATAAAGATATTGAAGCTGTTATTATTTCTTCTGTTGTACCTAAGATCATGTATTCTTTAAATTCCGCAATCGTAAAATATTTACACAAAGAACCAATTATTGTAGGACCAGGTATTAAAACAGGGATATCGATTCAAACAGATAATCCTAGAGAAGTTGGTGCAGATCGTATCGTAGATATTGCGATGGCATATCACACATATCATAAATCATGTATTATTGTTGATTTTGGTACCGCAACGACATTTGATTATGTTTCGGATACTGGTGTATTTAAATATACAGTAATCGCACCTGGTTTAGGAATTGGTGTAAATGCCTTAACAAGTCAAACAGCGAAACTTCCTGAAATTGAAATCAAAAAACCAAAAAGTATATTGAATTGTAATACGATTACAGGTATGCAAGCTGGTGTTGTTTATGGTTATATTGGGACGGTAGAATATATCATTAAACAAATGAAGAAAGAATTAAAACTACAAGATTGTTTAGTTATCGCAACAGGTGGCTTAGGAAAAGTTATCACAAAAGAAACAGATGAAATTGATGTTTATGATCCAGATATTGCATATAAAGGTATGCGAATCTTGTATGATCTCAACAAAAATAATTAAGAATATTCTATAAAGAGGATTTTCCTCTTTTTTTAGATATAATATTTGTTGGGAAATCAGGGAGTTATAGGGAATGAAAAGAGGTAGACTCATTATTTTAATTTTGGCAATTTTGGCGATTTTAGGAGCAGGAGCATTTTACTATGTAAAACCAATGGTGGAAGAATATTACAGAGTTGGTTTTGTGGCAAGTAAAGAAGATTCTTCTCAAATACAATATCGTAATGAAAATCATGAATATGTATATGGATTACAACAAATCGATGGGAAACAATACTATTTTGATGAAACAACAGGTTTCATGTATAAAGGTCTCAAAGAAATCAATGGTTCTAAATACATGTTTAATGATGAAGGAATCATGGTTAAGGATCAATTTGAACATATTAAAAATCAAGATGCTGAACAAGTATCCTATTTTGATTATGAAGGTAAAATGGTAACAGGTTTACAAACGATTCAAGAGAATCGATATTTCTTTCAAGAAGATGGATCTTTAGTAACCAATCAATTTAAACGTTTAACAATTGATGAAAAAGAACAAATCTTTTACTTTGATGAAGAAGGTAAGATGGTTACTGGAAAAAGAACGATTGATGGAACAGAAAGATATTTTGATGAAAATGGAAACTTATCTGTTGATACAGAATATTTACAAAATGGAATTCAAGATATCCTAAATAAATATCGTGGGGATATTAGTATCTATTTCAAAGATCTTACAAGTAACCAAAACTTTGTGATGAATGATCATACATATTATCCTTGTTGCATGATTAAGGTTCCTTCTTTGATCACAATTTATAATTGTATTCGAGATGGTATTATCACAAAAACACCACAAATAGAACATTGGGTTGATTTATTGATACGTATTAGTGATAATACAGCTTTTAATAATTTGATGTGTGCAATTGGTGGTGGTAATGGGGTAAAAGGTGTGAATATGGTTACACAAACAGCACATGAACTTGGAATGAATGATACCTATGCAAAACATGGACTCAAACCAGGAGAAAACTATTTTAGTGCAGGTGGTGCAAATCAATCATGTGCCAAAGATTTAGGATTAGCATTTGAAAAAATTTATAGACATGAAGTCGCTACACCAGAACTATGCGATGAAATGATTGAGATCCTAAAAACATGTGATGATTATGAAGAACTACAAAATGGATTACCAAGTGATGTAGAATTCGCACATAAAACAGGATGTGCTTATGCTTTGTACCATGATGGTGGTATTGTTTATCTCAATGGAAGAGAATATATTCTTGTTTGTTTCTCTGATAATGCTAGATATACAGTCATGATGCCAGAAGTATCAAAGTTTGTCTATGAATACCAAGCAAATTTCATGCCTAATGAAATCTATTAAGGAGGTCAATCAAATCTATGAAAAAGTTATATCCTGCAGTATTTCACTATGAAGATGATGGCTATTGGATTGAGTTTCCAATTCTTAAAGGTTGTTTGACGGAAGACGATACATTGAATGATGCTTGTCTAATGGCAAAAGATGCATTGAAAGAATGGATCAACGCACAAAAAGAAATTGGTATGCAGTACCAGAACCAATAGAAATAGAAGATGTAAAGAAACAATATCCAAATGATAAAGTCATAGCGATTGAATATGATGACAATAAATAGCTAAACAGAGAGAGTTTTAATAGTGGAGTTCTCTCTGTTTTTGAAGATGATAAAAGTGTTGTTATTTAACAGCGTGAAGTTGAATATAATGCAGAGTTTCCGAATAGATTGATGTAACCTGCTGACCTACAAGAAACACCATCTGAGATGTATAACTGTCGATGCACATTGATAGCTGATGTATTGGGCATGAGAGGAAAAAGAACAAGTAATACAGTTGGTTCTTATACACAATGGTTAGAAAAGAAAGCGGATGAAAGTGATATATCTGATAAAGCTCGTAGATGGGTTAAAAATATAGGTAGAGAAGAAAAACTAATTGGATATGAAGAACTACCTAAAAAGCTTCAGAATAGTTTTGAAAATGGTCTTAAAACTGCACAAAAATCAACAAGAACATTATTAACTGAATTATATGAGCATGCAGATTACATTTATGATGAAAATGGAAGAAATCTAAATACAAAATCATACATTCGATTGAATAACAGGGCAACTAAGAAAACATTAGCACATGAATTGTTTCATAAAGCTGATAATATGTATGGAGTTAGTTCTGAATTAGCTCAAGCAATTAGCAAAGATAAAGGCGAATTGATTGAAAAAGCAGATAGAAATGGTGGAATATTGAATTATTTAAAAATGCAATATCCTAGTGCATTTAAGAATGAAAGAGAACTAAAAGAAGAATATAGAGGGATTTCTGATATTATTCATGGAATGAGCAACGGAAAAGTTTCTTTAGGATATGGACATTTCCAAGATAATTATTGGGAAAAGGAAAATCGACTTTCAAAAGAAACATGGGCACAATATGGTGGTACAACCTATGAAAATAAAAAGGAAGTTTTGAAAATGTTCAATGAGTTATTTCCAAATATTTCTAGAAGTGCTATAAAACAATTAGAGGAAATAAACAATGGAATTTGACAAAGGAAATAAAGAATTAAAGCAATTGCTTGAAGAATATTATAAAAAATTTAATCATCCTGCTTACGGAGATGTGGAATGGGACTTTCATGCGTTTGAAGTAGACGAGTTCATATATTACATAAAAAAATGTTTAGAAACAGGAATCAACATGTCTAATTATTTAGACAAACATTTTGGAGAATGGAAACATGGCTAAATATTGTGAAATAGAATTCAAGAATGATAGGCGAAAAGAAATCGTTAATGCGAAAAACGATGCTATTGAAAGGGCAATGGAAGCAATAGGAATGCAAGCAGAAGGCTATGCTAAATTGTTATGTCCTGTTGACACAGGAAATCTAAGAAATAGCATTGGACATTAACGTATTGAAAAAATGATTACTGCAATAGTAGTTAAGATGCTTATTCATTTTATTTAAATGGTGATCATTATCTGTGCATTATACAAAATAAAACCGCATAAATATGCGGCTTTTTAACACAAATGCCGATTAACAGAATTGAACTGTTCGCTGATCCTTACCATGGATCTGTATTACCACTATACTAAATCGGCACAAAGCTTATATATGATAACAGATTATCTTAATATAAGCGAATGTTCTTTAACTCTTTATAAACAAGGTGTAGTGGTAATCCCATGATAGAATAGAAATCTCCTTCTATATGCGTAATATATCTACCACCATATCCTTGTATTCCATATGCACCAGCTTTGTCATAACATTCACCAGTATCAATATATGCATAGATTTCTTCATCAGTCATATTTGCGAATGTTACTTTAGATACAGATACATCTTCGAATGTTTTTTTGTTGCTTACAAATGCTAGACCAGTAATGACTTCATGTGTATTTCCTTGTAATCTTTTTAACATTGCATAAGCTTTTTCTTTTGTTTTTGGTTTTCCTAAAGGAATTCCATTGAGAGCTACAATTGTATCTGAGCCAATGACGATTGCATTAGGATATTGTTTTAGAATAGCATTTGCTTTCGAGAAAGACAATTCTTTTACAGCTTTGTATAAAGAAATATCTTTTTGTAATGTTTCATCAATATCTGCTGGTATACATTGAAAAGGAATATTACATTTTTCCAATATTTCTTTTCTTCTAGGACTTTGTGAAGCTAATATGAGTTGTTTCATGGTTTTATTATAATACAGATGTTGTTATAATAAAAAGCAGAAAAGGTAGGAAACATAATATGGGAAATAAACCAACATTAGTTATTTTAGCTGCAGGAATGGGCAGTAGATATGGAGGAATGAAACAAATAGATGGCGTTGGATCTCATGGAGAACCAATCATTGATTTTTCAATCTATGATGCTTATCAAGCAGGATTTAGAAAAGTTGTTTTAATCATTCGTAAAGAACATGAACAATTATTTAGAAATGCTTTAACGGATAAAGTTGCTAGAAATGGAATGGAAGTTGAATTTGCTTATCAAGATATGAATAACATTCCAGAAGGATTTACGGTTCCAGAAGGTAGAGAAAAACCTTGGGGTACAACACATGCATTATTAGCTTGTAAAGGTGTTGTAAATGAACCATTCGCAATTATCAATGCAGATGATTTCTATGGTAGAAATGCATATCAAGTTGTATATGATTATCTAACAAATGAAATTAAAGATGATCAGTATGCGATGGTAGGTTTTCAATGCTTAAATACTTTGACAGCTAATGGAACAGTTACTAGAGGCCTATGTGAAGAAAAGGATGGAAATCTATCTCACATCGTAGAAGTACAAAAGATTGCTTTACAAGATGGTCATGCGGTATATGAAGAAGATGGTGAATGGAAACCAATTGATGATCATGCATTAGTATCTATGAACTTCTGGGGCTTTACACCAAAGATCTTTGATGAATTAGAACCAATTTTCAAAGATTTCTTAGAAAAGAATTTAGAAGCAAATCCAATGAAGTGCGAACATGTTATTCCAACAGCAGTTGGTGATTTAGTAAGTGAAGGAAAAGTGACTGTAAAGATGCTTTCTAGTAAAGATAAGTGGTTTGGTGTAACATACAAAGAAGATAAACCAGATGTTGTTGCTAAAATTGCTGAAAAGAAAGCAAGTGGTGAATACCCAGACGTTCTTTGGAAATAATTGAAATCCCGGTAGAAACCGGGATTTTTGTGAGGGGCTATGATAAAAGCAGTATTTGTAGATATTGATAATACACTATTGAGTTTTGATGAATATGTGAAACAGTGTATGAAAGAAGGATTTCAGAAATATGGTTTTATAAATTATGAACCATATATGTTTGATGTATTTGTGGAAGAAAATGGAAAGTTATGGAAACAATTAGAACAAGGACAATTAACTTTCGAACATTTAGAAGAAATTCGTTGGCAAAAAATATTAGATCGATTAGGAATTGATTTTGATGGTCTTGTTTTTGAAAGATATTTTAGAGAAGGATTATATAATAGTGCAATCTTAGAAAATCATGCATTAGAATTGATAGAATATTTGAATCAAAAATATATTCTATGTTTGGCGAGTAATGGGCCTTACTTTCAACAATGTAATCGTATTAAACAAGCGAAGTTAGACCGCTATTTTGCATTAGCATTTATATCAGAAAAGTTTGGTTATTCAAAACCTTCTAAAGAATTTTTTGATTGTTCTTTCCAAGAATTGAATGAATATCATCATGAAACCATATTGCCACAAGAAACATGTATTATCGGTGATTCTTTATCATCTGATATGCAAGGTGGTATTGATTATGGGATGCATACGATATTCTATAAGAGGAAAGATTGTGTTGTTTCTAAGAATGTAGAATACATAGTTGAAGATTTAAAAGAGATTAAAAACATCTTATAATTATGAAAAAAATTTCATAATTTATGTAATTTATGAAAATTATTTTCTTTTTTATGCCAAATTAAGGGAATAAACGAGTATAATAGTGCACATATACGAGGAGGGACTAGTATGAGTATCGTAAAGGAAACAATGGATTATGTAACAAAGTTTGATCCTGAAGTTGGAAATGCATTAGAAGCAGAGTATCAAAGACAAAAGGATAATATTGAATTGATTGCGAGTGAAAATATTGTATCCGAAGCAGTTATGATGGCAATGGGTAGTGTTGCGACAAATAAATATGCGGAAGGATATAGTGGAAAAAGATACTATGGTGGATGTCAAGTCATTGACCAAATTGAAACGATTGCAATTGAACGTGTCAAAAAGTTGTTTGGTGCAGAATATGCAAATGTGCAACCTCACTCTGGTGCCTCCGCAAATTTAGCTGTTGAATACGCAGTGCTAAAACCAGGAGATACTATGATGGGAATGAGCTTAGATGCAGGTGGACATTTAACGCATGGTTCTCCAGCAAACATTTCTGGTAATTATTTTCATATCGTGAGTTATGGTGTAAATGATGAAGGCTTCATTGATTATGATGCAGTGGAAAAGCTCGCCATGGAATTTCAGCCAAAGATGATTTGTGCTGGTGCGAGTGCTTATCCTAGAACAATTGATTTTAAACGTTTTAGAGAAATTGCTGATAAGTGTGGTGCAGTACTATGGGTAGATATGGCACACATTGCAGGACTTGTTGCGGCAGGTTTACATCCTTCACCAGTTCCATATGCTGATGTTGTAACTTCAACAACACATAAAACATTAAGAGGACCTCGTGGTGGTTTTATCTTAGCTACTGAAGAAGCAAACAAGAAATATAACTTTAATAAAGCTGTATTCCCTGGTACACAAGGTGGACCATTAGAACATGTCATTGCAGCGAAAGCTGTATGTTTTGGAGAAGCTTTAAAGCCAGAATTTAAAGACTATCAGACACGTTTAGTTGAAAACTGTGCTGCATTAGCGACTGCTTTAAATAAGTATGGATTTAAACTTGTATCTGGTGGAAGTGATAATCACTTGGTATTGGTTGATCTAACAAACTTTGGGATCACAGGTAAGTTTATGCAAGCAGCGTGTGATGAAGTGAATATCACTTTAAATAAAAACAGTATTCCAAATGAACCATTATCTCCATTTGTAACAAGTGGTGTTCGTATAGGTACTGCAGCGATTACAACTAGAGGTTTTTTAAAAGAAGATATGGATGCAATTGCGGAATGCTTATATTTGGTTGCGAGTGATTTTGAAAAGAATAAAGAAGAAGTAAAAGTTAAAGTAAAAGCTTTAACGGATAAATATCCTTTATATGAATGATGGAAGAAATATTTCTTCCATTTTTTATTTGTGTGGATTATAATACTTTCGACAAGCTATGACGAAAGTGGACGAATTAAAAATATCAAATATGAATGCGATTCGTAAATATTTTTACGAGGATAAGATCTTAACAAAGAATGATCTACATGATTTAACTGGAATTTCTTTGGCTGGATGTACGAATGTTTTAAAAGAATTATTGGTGCATCAAGAAATCAAACAGTTAGAAGATGCAGATTCTACAGGTGGTAGAAAATCAAAACAATATTGTTTGAATGTTGATTATGCAAATTTGTTGAAAATTATCATTTTAAAACAACATGATCATGAAGAAATTCAATCTGTATTATGTAATCTAAACAATCAAGTGATTCATAAACATCAGTTAATAAAAGAATGCATTACAGTTTCTGATGTTTTACAAGTAATTTCACAATATCAAAAATATACATTCGATTGTATTTTAATCAGTATTCCTGGTGTATGTAAAAATGGATATATTTCGATTTGTGATTGTTATGCATTACAAAACCATTATTTAAAAGAAGAGATGCAATCAATTGTTGATGTACCAATTGTCATTGAAAATGATGTGAATATTGGGGTGATTGGTTTGCAGGAAATTTATCCTAAAATCCAAAATTGTGTATTCATCTATCAGCCTGTAAGAGATTATTTAGGATGTGGAATCTTGATTGAAGGAAAATTATACAATGGCTTTCAACATCAAGCAGGTGAATTAAGATATTTGCCAGATTATTCAGAAGAAGAACAAACAAAAATACAAGAAAAAGATCCAAAGAAATTATTAATTAATCGCATGCAAATCATGAAAGCTGTACTGGATCCTGAAATGATTGGTTGGTGTTCTGATTTCATGAATGAAGAAATTGAAATATGCGATATAAATCTAAAACATATTAAAAATATCAATGAATTAATCAATATCGGATTATTTCGAATTGGTATCAAACATATGATAGAAAACGGAGGAAAATATGTACGCTGATTATCATTTACATTGTGAGTTTTCTGATGATTCGAATGAACCAATGGAAAATCAAGTGAAAAGAGGAATTGAAATTGGTTTAGAAGAAATGTGTTTTACAGATCATGTGGATTATGGCATTAAAAGAGATTGGAATGATCCTAGAGGTATTGTTACAAGACATGCGATAGAACATGGTGAAGAAGTTGATCTTGTTTTGGCAAATGTTAATTATCCTGAATATTTTAAGAAATTAAAAGAAATGAAGAAATTATATTCTTCACAGATAACGATTAAACAAGGTCTTGAATTTGGTATACAATCCATTACAGTTTCTGATTTTGAAAAATTATATTCAAAATATCAAGGTGAATTAGATTTTGTATTATTTTCTATGCATCAAGTGAATAATTTGGAATTTTGGACACAAGATTTTCAAAAGGGAAAAACACAAAAAGAATATAATGATGAGTATTATCAAGAAATTTATAAAACAATGAAAATGTTTAAGCATTATTCTTGTTTATCACACTTAGATTTATTAGCTCGTTATGATGAAAATGGAATCTATCCATTTGAAAAGGAAGAAGAAATCATTGCGGAAATACTAAAACAAGCAATTCAAGATGGAAAAGGAATTGAAATCAATACATCTAGTTGGAAGTATGGCTTAACAGATACACAACCAAGTAGAGCTATCTTGAAATTATATAAAGATCTAGGTGGTAAGATTATTACAGTTGGATCAGATGCACATAAAACACAATATTTAGGTGATCATATCAAAGATGCATATGAAATTCTAAAGAATGAAATTGGTATTCATGAAATTTGTACATTTGATAAGATGCAACCAACATTTCACACAATCTAACTGAGATATCTTTTCTAATTTGTGATAGGATAGTATTCCGAAAGGAAGCAATTATGGAAAGTAAAATCAGAGGGAAAGGAATACATCTTACTAAAGGAGAATCAGCATTGGATGCAATGAAAAAAAGAGTACCGCATTGGATTCATGATACAAAAAAAGATGAGCATTACATGAATGGCATTGTTTATTTGCCAAGCTGTACATGCTCAGAGTGTGGATTTCATTCTTCTAGAGAAAAAGAAATCTGTCCGCATTGTGGAAAACAAATGCATTCATTAAAAGGAGTATATTAATAGAATGCAGCTAATATAAAAGCAATTACTAAAATTAACAGAGAAGGGTAAAGAAATTTATTCTTCTCTTTATAATATGTAAAGTTCGCAGAATCATTGTCACTAGAATCAATCATTTGATTATTTTTAAATCGTTTTAGATCTAATGATCTTTTATCAATGATTTTTCCTTTTTGTCCCCAAAGAATGACCGCAATCATAAAATATAACATTCCCATGATTGTGATGCCATCAATAAAATGTACATAAAAAGGTCCATAAACCAAACCATAAATCACACTTGCGCCTACTGCAATGCCATATAAAATATATGCATGTTTTGTAAATAAGTTTTCTTTAATTTTTTTCATAGGATTATTTTACACTCTGTGCAAATGGTTTCAAGAAAAAATATGGTTTGTGTTATCATGTAAGCGGTTTGTTAAGGAGATGTGAATGACATTACAAAAGAAAAAAGGTCCAACCATGCGTTATGGATGCTTACAAGCAGGGTTTTGGATCGATTATTTAATTATTTCAAACTTTGCGGCATTATTCTTAGAAGGAAGAGGTTTTACTTCTGGACAGATTGGAATCGTTGTTTCTGCGGCAAGTTTGATTAGTTGTGTATTAGCACAGTTTATTGGTACATTTGCGGATAAGAGTGATAAAGTTCCTTTGAAATATTACATGATTCTTTTATTTGCGGTTTGTGTATTAGCGTTTTGTGGCCTTTGGTTTTTACCACATGAATTTTTACCAACACTTGTTTTCTATTTAACGGCATATAGTATTCAAGCAGCGATATCCCCATTATTGAACAGTTTATGTTTGCAGTTTACAAATAATGGATATGATATCAATTTTGGATTAGCACGTTCTATGGGATCATTAGGATATGCGATTGCAGCATATTTTATGGGAATGATTACAAATCAATTTGGAAGTGAAATTATTTTACCAATCTATATTGTGATTTATATTTTGTTGATTATTTTATTGATTTTGTTTCCAGTACCACAAAAAGATGAAAGTGCACCAATTATTGCAGGAAATCAATTGATAGAAGAAGAACCTTCTTCTATGAAAGAATTCTTTTCAAAATATCATCGTTTCTTAGTATTGATGATTGGATTTATCTTTTTATGGTTGATGAATAATGTTGTTGGTACTTATATGATCTACTTCATTAAGGATTTAGGCGGTACTTCTGCAGAGATGGGGACAACGTTATTTGTGATGGCGATTTCTGAAATTCCTGCGGTGATGTTTGGGACAAATATCATGTCACGTATTGGTGCTCCAACAATGTTAAAGATTTCTGCCTTTGGTGGAGTTTTAAAAGTGTTTTTGTTTTTTATAGCACCAAACTTGCAATTCTGGATTTGGTTGAATATCTCGCATATTCTTTTATCAGGTTTTTACCAAGTATCTGCGGTTTATTATGTTTATTCCATTGTTGGAAAGAAGGATATTGTAAAGGGACAATCTTTGCTAGGAATCGCAACTACTGGGATTTGTCCAATGTTAGCGAGTTTGTTAGGTGGTTTCCTATTAGAAGCCGTTTCATTAAAGATGATTTTATTGATTGGGGTTATTATTAATATCATTGCGTTGATCATTATTTGGATTGCCACAGATGCGAACAGATTCAAGAATGAGAAATATTCTTGATAATTGGCTTAATGATGCTAGTTTTTGATATTCTTTAGAGAGAATGCGTGATATAATACCAATGTTATTGGAGGAAAGAATATGGCTTTTCAGAAATTAAAAGATTTTATTGCACCATTAGATGATGATGAAGAAGAATATGAAGATGATGAAGAACAAGTTCTTCAATATAAAGAAAGCGAAACAAAACCAGTTTCTTCTTATGAAGCTACAAAGACTTCTGTCAATACAATTCCATCAAATGCTTCTATGGTTTTATTTGAACCAAGATCATTTGAAGAAGCAGAAGAAATTGCAAAGCATTTAAAGAATAGAAGAGCTTGTGTTGTAAATCTACATCGTTTACAAAGAGATTTCGCACAAAGAACAATTGACTTTTTAACAGGTGTTGTATTTGCGTTAGATGGTTCCATTCAAAAGATTGGACATAATGTAATTCTCTGCACACCAAAGAATGTTAATGTTACAGGTGACATTTCTTTAGAAAGTGATGATGACTAATCAAGATGAATATGCATCATTGATTGCTCATTTACAAGACTTACAAGATAAAAGTATGACATGGCATAAAACCATGTCATCTTCTTTTTTGAATGAAGAAGAATTAGCGCATGTCAGTCGATACTTTCCAGAGTCAGATCAAACCAAGTATGCAGGTGGTTACTCAAACGCAAGAAAGAAAAAAATTATCTTTTTATGGGATGAAGAAAATGATGCAGATATCACTTGTATAGCTGCACGTATTGATCAAAGATTTCGGAAAATCGGACATCGGGATGTTCTTGGGGCATTGATGCATTTGCAAATAGATCGACATTCTTTTGGGGATTTTTGGATTGAAGAGAATCACATTTATATTTATACAAGTCATGCAATGGCAAGATTTCTTTGTGAAAATCTAACAAAAGTGAATCAATTAAGTGTTCATTTCGAAGAAATTGAACGAAGACCAGAACAAATATTTCAAACAAAGAAAATGACCGTAATTATCGCAAGTGAAAGATTGGACGCTATCGTAGCAGGACTGACACATCTTTCTAGACAAAAAGCAAAGGAAATGATCTTACAGGGTCTTGTACAAGTGAATCATATCGTGCTTGAAGCACCTGATAAGATGTGCGATAATAACGTTACGATTTCTATTAGGGGAAAAGGTAGATTTCGATATATTGGGATTATAAAAAAGACCAAAAGTGATCGTCTCCTAGCAGAATTCGAAGTGAGTATATAGGAGGAATCATGCCCAATCAGAAGCCGACATTCAGAGTCATGAAAAATGGATATGATCGTTTTGCGGTTGATGATGCAATTGATCAATATGCTTTGCAAGTAGAACAACTTCAAAAGAAGTTAGAGTTGTATCAACAACAACTTGTTGAAACGACACGTTCTTTGGAAGATTTAAAACAAAGGTATCAAAATATACTCACGACAGAGCAGTCTCGAAAAGAGGCGGCAGAAAATATCGCAAGGCTTTCCTTAAGAGAAGCTAACGAAATTATATCAACAGCACAAAAGAATGCAGATGAGATCGTAAAGGAAGCAATTTCTACTGCTAGATTGATTTTAGTAGATCTCAGCAAACTTTATTCACAAGCTGGAGATGTAAAGAGCGATATGCGTAAGCAATTAGAAGATATGCTTACACAATTAGATGATTTCAGAATTCCTCAGATGCCTGATATGAGATGGCTAGAGGATGCGGAATCAAAACTGCGTTGATTGAGGACGCGCCTTAATATATGTTCTTCAGAAGAGAGTTGCGGTTGGTGAAATGCAACAAGATACATTCTTAAGTGACATCACCTCATGAACAGTCGTATATCCTGCGATAAAGGATCCAACAAGAGTATGTATATGATCAATATACATAAACTAAGGTGGTACCGCGCATTTTGCGTCCTTAGAAATGAGGACGCTTTTTATATGGTGTCCTAAAAAGGAGAAGAGAAGATGGATTACAAACAAACTTTACACATGCCACAAACAGATTTTGAAATGAGAGGTAATTTGGCAAAGAAAGAACCTGGCATTTTAAAACAATGGGAAGAAAACAATTATTATCAGAATATTTTAAAGCACCATGAAGGAGAAAAAGCATTTATTCTTCATGATGGTCCTCCATACGCAAATGGTAACCTTCATGCTGGTACAGCGATGAATCGTTCTATCAAGGATTTCATTGTTCGCTCTCATGCAATGTTAGGTTTCTATACACCATTTTTCCCAGGATGGGATACACATGGTTTACCAACAGAAAATGCAATTCAAAAGTTAGGTGTTGATCGTAAAAAGATTACAGCAGCTGAGTTCCGTGCAAAGTGTGATGAATTCGTTCATACACAAATTGAACAACAAATGGCTACAGAAAAGCGTTTAGGTCAAATTGCGGATTATGAACATCCATATATTACTTTATTGCCTGAATTTGAAGAAAGACAAGTTAAGACATTTGGTAAGATGGCAAGTGAAGGAATGATTTTCCAAGGATTGAAACCTGTTTATTGGTCTCCATTCAATGAAACTGCTGTTGCGGATTCAGAAATCGTATATCGTGATGTAAAAGATGCAACAATTTATCTTGCATTCCAAGTTGCAGATGGAAAAGGTGTATTAGATTCTGATGATTATTTTGTTATTTGGACAACAACACCTTGGACAATTCCATCTAATATGGCTGTATGTTTAAATGAAGCATATGATTATGCAGAAGTACAAACAGAAAAGGGTAAATTAGTGTTCTTAGCGAAATTTGTTGATCAATTGCTCGCAAAGTTTGGATTAGAAAATCAAGGTGTATTGAGAACATTCAAAGGCAAAGAATTAGAAGGTGTTACATATCATCATGTTGTATTAGATAAAGAATGTCCTACATTATTAGGTAATCATGTTACAGATGAAGATGGTACTGGTGTTGTTCATACAGCTGGTGGTCATGGTTTAGATGACTATATGGTTTGTATGAAGTATGGCATGGCTCCAATCAATACAGTTGATTATCAAGGTAATATGAATGCAGAAGCTGGTAAATATGAAGGTATGTTCTTTGAAGATTGTTCAAAGGCTATCATTCATGATATGAATGAAAAGGGATGCTTATTAGCTGTAGAAAGCATTGTACATAGTTATCCACATGATGATCGTTTAAAGAAGAAAGTTATCTTTAGAGCAGTAAAACAATGGTTCTGTTCCATCGATAAATTAAAACCACAACTTCTTGATGAAATCGACAATCAAATTACATGGCATAACTCCTTTGGTCAAAAGAGAATGCATAATATGATTGCGGATAGAGGAGACTGGTGTATTTCTAGACAAAGACTATGGGGTGTACCAATTCCAATTATCTATAATGAAGATGGTTCTCCAATCATGGAAATGGAAGTATTCAATCATATTGCGGAATTATTTGGTAAATATGGATCTAACTATTGGTTTGAACATGAGGCAAAAGATTTATTACCAGAAGGTTATACAAACGAAAAATCTCCAAATGGCAATTTCACTAAAGAAAAAGATATTATGGATGTTTGGTTTGACTCCGGATCTTCTTGGAATGAATTAAAGGCTAGAGGATATGATTATCCTTGTGACTTATACTTTGAAGGTAGTGATCAATATAGAGGTTGGTTCAACTCTTCTTTGATTGTTTCTACTGCAGTCAATGGTACAGCACCATATAAAGAAGTTCTTTCTCATGGTTATGTTGTTGACTCAAAGGGCGAAAAGATGAGTAAGTCTGTTGGTAATGTTGTAAATCCTATGGATATCATCAATGTTAATGGTGCAGATGTATTTAGATTGTGGGCAATGACAAGTGACTTTAAAGAAGATTTGAAGTTAGGTCCAAGCAATGTAAAACAAGTTTCTGATCAATATAGAAAGATCAGAAATACATTCCGTTTCTTACTTGGTAATATTAATCCTACAGATTTTGATCCTAAGAAAGATATGGTATCTTATGATGCATTAGAATCTGTTGATCAATATATTCTTGTGAAATTAAATGATGTTGTAAAAGAAGTACGTAAGGATTGTGAAGAATATGATTATGTAGATGCTTCTAAAGTTCTTACAAACTTCATGGTAAATGAATTATCTTCGTATTATTGTGATTTCACAAAAGATATTCTTTATTGTAACGCAAAAGAGGATACAAGAAGAAGACAAGTACAATCTGTTTATTGGCAATGTACAGATGCATTAGTAAAATTATGGGCACCATTCTTATGTTATACAACAGAAGAAGTTTGGTCACATTTCAATAACGATGAAGCAGAATCTGTTCATTATTGTCATTTCCCATCTGTTCAAGAATATGCCAATGAAGCTGCGTTAAAAGAAGAATTCAATGATCTATTGAATATCAGAACAGATGTTATGAAGGCTTTGGAAGAAAGCAGAAGTGCAAAGGTAATTGGTACAGCACAAGAAGCTGAAGTTCAATTAAGTTTAGATGCAGAAGATGCTGAAAAGCTTGAAAAGGGACTCCATGGAAGCTTAGCACAATGGTTGATCGTTTCTAAGGCAACAGTTACTTCAACAAGCGAAAGAAGCGTTAAGGTCGTTAAGGCAAGTGGAACAAAGTGTCCAAGATGCTGGAATTATTCCGAAGAAGCAGATGAAAATGGACTATGTCCAAGATGTCACGCTGTGATGGAAAAAGAAGGCGAATAATCATCATCAAATGGAAGAGATATGAGATGTATCTCTTCTTTTTTTTGATACAAAAAAAGACATGCACAACGCATGTCTCAATCATTATTCAACTGTAATCTTTTTGAATTGTTCCCAAGGTAGATCTTTCTTACCAAAGTGACCATAATTTACTGTAGCTTTGTAAATTGGTCTTCTAAGGTCTAATTCTTCAATGATATTCGCTACTGAGAAATCAAAATTCTTTAAAATGATAGCTTGTAGTTCATCATCAGAATATTGGCTTGTTCCAAAAGAACGAACATATACAGAAATAGGTTGTTTTACACCAATCGCATAAGATAACTCTAATTGGCACTTATGAGCTAAACCATTTGCGACAATGTTTCTACAAACATATCTAGCATAATAAGCTGCAGAACGATCAACTTTTGTTGGATCCTTGGATGAGAAGCATCCGCCACCAATTGGTGCGTATCCACCATACGTATCTACAACGATCTTTCTTCCAGTTGTTCCGGAATCACCCCAAGAACCACCTAGTACGAATGAACCTGATGGATTGATGAGATACTTTGTATTTTCATCAACAAGTTTAGGATCAACGACAGGTTTGATGACTTTTTCCATAATACATTTTTTGATTTCTTCTTGTGTGACATCAGCTGTGTGTTGTGTAGAAACGACAATCGTATCAACTCTATGAAGTTTACCATCTACATATTCAGCAGTTACCTGTGTTTTTCCATCTGGTCTTAAAAATGGTGTTTCTCTTCTCACTTCTTCTAATTTCTTTGCGAGTTTATGTGCTGTCATGATTGCATAAGGCATTAATTCCTCTGTTTCATCATCCGCATAACCAAACATAATTCCTTGGTCACCTGCAGAAATATCATCATGCGCTACAGCACCATTGATTTCAGAAGATTGCTTGTTAACTTTAACAATGACATGATATTCTTCTGTATAACCAATTTCCTTCATGACACCTAAGGCAATCTTTTCATAATCAATTGTTGCTTTTGTGCCTGCTTCTCCATAGATGAGAATCAAATCATCTTTGATTGTTGTTTCAACAGCCATATGGCTTTCTGAATCTTGACGAAGTGCTTCATCAAGGATGGAATCTGCAATCAAATCGCAAACTTTATCTGGATGTCCGCTTGTAACGGATTCAGATGTGAAATAAAATTTTGACATTAAAAAAACCCTTCCTTTCGTTTGTCTTTTTCAACGAAAATTGAAAGAGGTGTTTTACTCTTTCTTAATCGCTACCAGCTGTACCACCTTATTTATTTTTTTTATAAACAGGTTGGTATGAGGGTTATAGAGCTGATTCTCTTACCTCATTCTTGATTAAAGACAGAAATATTAAAACATTCATTATGGTTAAGGTCAAACGACATATTTCAAGATGTGTAAATAAAATTAAGGAATATTCATAATATGTAATGATATAATCTTGTTGTTGGAGTATATGATATGAATTTTAAATTAGATCCTAAAACAAAAGAATTAACAATTGCGATGTCAATTGCAGGTGTTGTGATTGTTTCATTTTATTTAATTATTTCGCATTTAAATATATTGGGTGGGATCATTTCCGCAATCTTTAATGCATTACTACCATTTATTTTTGGTATTTGTTTTGCGTTTATTTTGACACCTTTAAGAAATTTAACAGAAGAAAAATTATTAGCGAAATATCAAATTTCTCAAAAGAAGAAAAGAGGGATTGCGGTAACAGTTTCGATGTTAACGATGATTGTGATCCTTGTTGGTTTCTTCGCTTTACTTGTTCCACAAGTCATTTCTTCGATTTCTACTTTTGTAGGAAATTTATCGAATTATATTACAAATTTACAAAGTACTGTTGAACAATTTGTTGGTGGGGATACAGAACTATTAGACACGATTACGGATGTGCTATTAAATGGTGCTTCTCAACTAGCAAAGTGGATGACAACTGCATCGGGTGGCTTGAGTAAAATCGTTGTTTATGTTGGAGATGTGGTAACACAAATCATTAACTTCTTGATTGGTATTATTATTGCGTTGTATTTACTATTGGATTCAGAGAAATTCAAGAAACAAATGAAGAAAGTAACGTATTGTATCTTACCAGAATCTGTTGCGACAAGTTTTATTTCTGTTTGTAAATTAACTGCAGATATGTTTTATAAATTTATTTCTGGTAAGGCAATAGATTCATTGATCATAGGAATCATTTGTTATATTGGATGTAAGATCTTGAATATGCCATATGCGGTATTGATTGCATTGGTTGTAGGTTTAACAAATATGATTCCTGTATTCGGACCATTTATTGGTGCGATTCCTTGTTTGATTATATTAGTTATGATTGATTGGGTGAAAGCTGCAGAATTCTTAGTGTTTATTATTATCCTGCAACAATGTGATGGTAATATCATTGGACCTTATATCTTAGGAGATGCGGTTGGTTTACCAACATTGTGGGTCATGTTCGCAATTATCGTTGGTGGTGCTTTGTTTGGTGTTGTAGGTATGTTTATTGGAGTTCCTACTTTTGCGGTAATCTATACGCTAACCAAAAGAGGTATCAACCATAGACTAAAAGAAAAGAATTTACATTTTGATGAATAAAAAAACAAGATTGAAAAATCTTGTTTTTTAAACGGCACTATTTCCTTCTACGTTACTTGGACCAAATCCATAAGGAAGTAGGGTATCTAGATCTTCTTCAATAAAATCATCTTCTGTTTTTGCGAGAATGACATTTAAATCTTTTCCACCAAATTCAAATAATGCTTGTCTACAAACACCACATGGAGAAGTGATTTGTTCGTTGATTTCATTTGTTCTAGCACCAACGATTGCGATATCTGTGAATTCTGTAACACCTTCAGAAACAGCTTTAAATAACGCAGTTCTTTCTGCACATACCGTTGGTGTAAAAGAAGCATTTTCGATATTACAGCCTGTAAAAATCTTTCCGTTTTTTGCACGTAATGCAGCACCTACTTTAAAATCACTATAAGGTGTATAAGCGAATTTTCTTGCGGCAATTGCCATACGTATTAAATCTTTTTTTTCTTCTAATGTTAATGTTGTACTCATATCAAAACTCCTTGTTGTTAAGAATATTGTATAATAATTTCTGCACGGAGAAATAAAAAATGATATTGTCTTTAGAAAATGTAAGTTATAAATACGCAGTGAATCCAATCTTAGATCAAGTGAATTTTGTTGTGAATGAAAATGATAAATGGGGTGTTGTTGGTTTAAATGGTGCTGGGAAAAGTACATTGTTGAAATTGATGGCACAAGTAGAAAAACCAGATTCTGGCTCAATTCAAGTATTGAAGAAATATAAGATATCGTATTGTCCACAAACAATGGAATTTCAAAATGGTTTAACAATTTATGAAACGGTAAATTCTTATATAGATGAAAAAGTAGAAGATTATGAAATCAAATCCATTTTAAATAAACTGGGTTTAACAAACTATGAAGAAAAGATTGATACGTTATCTGGTGGGCAAAAGAAAAGAGTTGCCTTAGCAATTTCTTTGATTAAAAAAGCGGATCTATATCTTTTGGATGAACCGACCAATCATTTGGATCAAGATATGATCGTTTGGTTAGAAAAGTATCTACAACGCGTTTCTAAAGCAATCGTATTAGTAACACACGATCGTTACTTTTTATCTCGTATTACGAATCATATCGTTGAAGTGGATCAAGGACATCTTTATACCTATGAAGGAAATTACGCAGATTATTTAGAACAGCGTGAGATTCGCTATCAACAAGCACTTACACAAGAACATAAACGTCAAAGATTTTTAAAAACAGAAATTGAATGGATTCGTGCAGGTGCACAAGCGAGAAGTACAAAACAAAAGAGTCGTATAGAACGTTTTTATCAGATTGCAGAAATGGAATCCATGAAACAAAGAGATACCCTAGAATTAAAGTCTGCAAGTACGAGACTAGGAAATAAAACAATTATCATTGATCATATTTCAAAATCAT
Organism: Eubacterium sp. AM49-13BH; assembly: GCA_963650865.1. Taxonomy (GTDB): domain Bacteria; phylum Bacillota_I; class Bacilli_A; order Erysipelotrichales; family Erysipelotrichaceae; genus Bulleidia. The sequence goes on from CAVJMM010000009.1 coordinate 51,562, forward strand.
ATCCAAATAAAGTATTATTTGAAGATTTTTCTTATACATTAATGCGATTAGATCGAATTGGTGTTATTGGGAATAATGGTTGTGGAAAAAGTACATTATTAAAAATCATTATGGGACAGATTCAACCTGATCAAGGAACGATTACAATTGGTGAGACTGTTAAAATAGGTTACTTCGCACAAATGAATGAAGTATTTGATGAGAATCAAAGAGTCATTGATTATTTAAAAGATTTTGGTGAAGTTGTATATACGGCAGATCATGAGGCAATCTCTGCTTCTCAAATGTTAGAAAGATTCTTGTTTTATAAAGAAGAACAATATAAGCCAATTAGTAAATGTTCCGGTGGTGAAAAGAGAAGATTATATTTATGTTCTATTTTGATGCAAGCTCCAAATATATTGATATTAGATGAACCTACAAATGATTTGGATACAGAAACATTGACAATATTAGAAGATTACTTAGATCAATTTGAAGGTGCAGTGATTACAGTATCGCATGATCGTTATTTCTTAGATAAGATAGCGGATCGTTTATTTGTATTTGAAGATCATCAGATCCATATCAAACAAATGACATATTCAGATTATTTAGAAAGCAAAGAAAAAGAAGCTAAAGAAAAAGTAGCACCTGTTATTAAAAGAGAAACAAAACCAAATAAACATTTAACTTATATGGAGAAAAGAGAATTGGAACAATTAGAACAACAATTACCAATTTTTGAAGAAAAAATCCAACAACTAGAAGAACAATTGAATTCTGTTACAGAATATGAAAAAATCAAAGAAATATCAGAACAATTAGAGAATCAAAGAAACACATTAGAAGAATCTGAGATACGATGGATGGAACTCTTAGAAAAGGCCGAATAAAAAAGCAATGTCATTAAGTTAAGAAACTAAAATTTAATGACAATGTCAGTAAAACAACAAAACCAGGTAGTACTACTGTAATGGTAGCTTCTATAC
>CAVJMM010000010.1:0-49261 GCA_963650865.1 Eubacterium sp. AM49-13BH
TCATTGACATGAAAACTGAAGATTTGTTTGATTATTCAATTGCGTGAAGTCACCAATCTGCTAATATAGCCTATCCGAATGTAAATTAAAATCATTTGATGAAAAAATCATTCCTTATTTGATCTTAGAAAATCAATTATCTAGTGAATATGGAAAACTCAAAGCATCTGCGAAAATCGAATTTGAAGGGGAGACTTACAATTTATCAACGATTTCTACTTTTTTAGAAGATCCTAACCGTAATAAAAGAAAAGCTGCATTTGACGCCAAGATGAAATTCTATGAAGAACATGAAGATGATTTTGATCGTATCTATGACAAAATGGTTCAAGTTCGTACAGAAATGGCAAAAGAATTAGGTTTTGATAATTATGTGGAAATGGCATATTACAGAATGAATCGTTTAGATTATGATCGTAAGATGGTTGGAGAATATCGAAACCAAATTCTAAAGTATTGTACGCCATTAGCGAGTAAGATCATTGAGAAACAAAGAAAACGTTTAGGTGTAGATAAAGTAGAATATTATGATTTAGATTTTCATTTTCAAAGTGGAAATCCTACACCAAAAGGGAATCGAGATGAACTTGTAAATTACGCTGTTAAAATGTATCACGAAATGAGTCCAGAAACAGGTGCATTTATCGATTTGATGAATGAAAATAATCTATGGGATCTTGAATCACGAGAAAATAAAGAAATGGGTGGATATGAAACTGAAATACCAGAATATCATGTTCCTTTTATCTTCTCTAATTTCAATGGTACAAGTGGAGATGTTGATGTATTAACACATGAAGCAGGTCATGCATTCCAAACATATATGGCTGATATTAAGATTCCTGAAGTTTGTTGTCCTACAATGGAAAGTGCAGAAATCGATTCGATGTCGATGGAATTCTTTGCGTATCCTTGGATGGATTTGTTTTTCCAAGAGGATAGTGAAAAATATAAGTATGATCATTTATCTCATACAATTACATTCTTACCATATGGTGTACTTGTAGATCATTATCAAGAAGAAGTGTATTCTCACCCTGATTGGTCACCAGCACAAAGAAAAACATGTTGGAGAGAATTGGAAAAAATGTATGTTCCATTCAAAAATTATGATGGATGTGAACTATTAGAAAAGGGATGCTGGTGGTATCAACAAGGTCATATTTTCCAAGGACCTTTCTATTACATTGATTACACATTAGCACAAGTATGTGCACAAGAATTCTTTATTCGTAAAGAAGAAAATGATGAAGAATATTGGAATGATTATTTACATCTGTTAAAACTTGGTGGAACAAAATCATTTACAAAACTTTGTGAAGAAGCACATATTGGAATTCCTTTTACAGAAGGAACGGTAAAAGAAGTGATGCAGAGATTAGAATCAAAACTAGATTCGATTGATGATACAAAGTGGAACTAAAAAAAAGGCTTTTTGCCTTTTTTTAATTTGTGCTAGTAAATGCAGATAAGAAATCTTTTGTTCTTGTGCTTTTGGGATGATTGAATAATTGATCTGGACTTCCTTGTTCTTCAATGACACCTTGATCCATAAATACTACACGATCAGATACGTCTCTAGCGAAACTCATCTCATGTGTAACAATGATCATTGTTAATCCTTCTTTGGCTAGTTCTTTCATGACATTTAATACTTCACCAACCATTTCTGGATCTAATGCGGAAGTAGGTTCATCAAATAACATGAGTTTTGGATTCATACAAAGTGCACGAGCAATTGCGACTCTTTGTTTTTGACCGCCAGATATCTTAGATACAGAAGCATTTGCGAATTGATCCATACCAACTTTTGTTAGGTACATCATTGCTTTCTTTTTTGCTTCTTCTCTAGAAATTTTGAGGACTTTCACTTGAGGAAGAATACAATTTTCTAGTACGTTTTTGTTGTTGAATAAATTAAATTGTTGAAAGCACATTCCAACTTTTGCACGATAGTTATTGATATTTTTAGTTTGTAAGATATCTTCTGAAAAAACTTTGATTGTTCCTGAATCGGGTTTTTCTAATAAGTTGATACATCTTAGGAGGGTAGATTTTCCAGAACCACTTTTACCAATCAAACAAACAACTTCTCCTTCTTCTACATTGAAGTCAACACCTTTTAAAACTTCAAGGTTTCCAAAGTTTTTATGTATGTTTTTAATTTCCACCAGAGACATAATCGCTGTTTGCTCCTTTCTGAAGTTTTGTTTGTGTATATGGCATGCTATTTGGATTTGTTGAACTCATAGGTACAGATACAGTTGTATCTTTATTGATATGCTTTTCAATCATATTTAAAATCAATGCGCAAATACTTGTGAGAATCAAATAAATCATTGCTTCAATGAAATATACAGTTGTGAATTTGAATGTTGATCCCGCAATTGATTTGGATTGGAACATTAATTCTGTGATTGAAATAATCATTAATACAGATGAATCTTTAATATTCACAATCAATTCATTTCCAATTGCAGGAAAAGCATTTTTAATAGCTTGTGGTAAAACAACAGAGAACATTGTTTGGGTATTTGACATACCTAAACTACGAGCTGCTTCTGTTTGACCAATATCAACAGCTTGGATACCAGAACGAATAATTTCTGCCATATATGCACCTGTGTTGATTGTGATAACAAAACAAGCTGCTGTGAAGTTATCCCAATGAATCACATCTAATAATGCATAATAGATAAATACAGCTTGTACCATCATTGGTGTACCACGGAAGACAGTAATATAAACATTGATTATAAAATCAATGATCTTTTTAAAGATTCTAGAAGTTTTTGAAGCTGTTAGATCTAAACGAATTGCTTTGATTCCACCAACGACGAGTCCTAATAGAAAACCACATCCCGTACCAATGAGAGCGATGATCATTGTTGTTCTTACACCAAGTAATAAACTAGGTGCGTATTTCGATAAAATTTGAATAATCGAATCGATACTCATTTATTATTCCTCACTAGCAGGTTGACGATTCACAGCTTCTTCCATCCAAGTATTTCTTGTATCAGTATCAATTGTAGCTAAAGCTTCTTGTAATGAATTTAATAATTCATCATCACTCTTACGTACTGCAATAGAAACGGAAGTATCTGCTTCAAATCCTTTTCCTTCATCAAATCTAACAATTGCGAGATCTGAATTTGCACTAACGACACCATTAGCAACTGGTAATTCAGAAGTAACAGCGTCTACTGATCCAGCTTGTAATGCTTGGATTGCAGCAGGGAATGTTTCTGCAGCAGGCATATGATTGACATTTGGAATTTGATCAATGACTTCATCATAAATCGTATTCATTTGACCTTGTACTGTAGCACCATCAAGATCTTCTAGACTTGTCGCACTTGCGTACTTTGAATTCTTGTTTACGATTACAACTTCTTCTGAAACATAATATGGATCTGTGAAGTTAACTTCCTTTTTACGTTCATCTGTTGCTGTCATACCAGCGATGATTGCATCGATTTGGTTATTGTTTAATGATAAGATCAAGTTGTCCCAATCAAGCTTAACGATTTCAACTTTCTTTCCAATCTTATCCGCAAGATTCTTCGCTACGACAACATCATATCCATCACAATAATCGACAGATGAAATAGGTTGTGTGTATTCTCCTTCTTCAGTTGTAGACCAGTTGAATGGAGCGTAATTACATTCCATACCTACTCTTAATGTGTCAGATGAGGATGAAGATGTGCTAGAAGTAGTAGCAGTAGATGAAGAACATCCTGTTAACAAAGCAGCACAAGCGAGTAATGTAAATCCTTTTCTTAATGTTTGATTCATAATAGATCCTCCTAGTATATATAAATAAAACCGCATGCGATATTACATACGGTCTAGTCTGTTTATGTACGTATCTAATAGCGCCACTTCTTATGAAGGAGTGATATGAATATTCTTCATATCCCCACGTAATACAATTGCCATTACATTACGTTCGGCGATGATTGCCTTTCACATATTTCCTAGCTTGCCAGCTCCATATGCTACTCATCTGCATCGCTACCTCTATATGAGATTTTATTTATGGCACAAGTATACTACATAAATCAAACAAATCAACAATATTTTGTTATAATGTTCATCAGATGAACGGAATTATATTAGTAAAAAAGCCAAAAGGCATGACATCTTTTCAATGCGTTTCACAAGTAAAACGCAAATTCAATGAAAGAAAAGCAGGGCATTCTGGTACTTTGGATCCAAATGCAGAAGGCTTTATGATCATTGCGTTAGGAAAATGTACAAAGTATTTACAGTTTTGTGTGAGTGATCATAAACATTATATTGCACAGTTTTCACTTGGGAAAAATTATGATACGCAAGATGTATGGGGAAATGTAATCGCGGAAAAAGAATATCAAACACATACGCAAAATGAACTGGATTTGATTTGTGAATCTTTTTTAGGAGACATAAAACAAATTCCTCCAATGTATAGTGCGATCAAGAAGAATGGTAAGAAATTATATGAATATGCTAGAAATGGTATTGAAGTAGAACGTGAAGCGAGAGATATTCATGTAGATTCTTTGAAAGTGAAACAAATAGATGAAAATCTTTATGAAATGGATGCAGTTGTATCGAGTGGAACATATATTCGTACATTAATTGAGGATTATTGTAAACAAATGGATGAATTAGGCTATATGACTGCGCTTGTAAGAAGTGGTATTGAACACTTGAACTTATCAGATGCTGTAGAGATCGATGAAGTGAATGAAGAACGTTGTATCGATCCTTTGGAAGTTTTTGATCCAAAGTGGAAAATCATAGAAACTGATCAAGTAGAAGATATTAAGAATGGAAAACTAATCCATTTAGATTGTTTATATGATAAAGTGATATTTGTTCATGAAAATGAAATATTAGCTGCATATGAATTGAAAAATGATAAATTATATCATTGCGTGAGAGGGTTGTTTTAATGCGTATTATCAAGATGGGAATCTATTCAAAAAGAGTTTATACAAATCCAATGTGTGCTTGTATTGGATATTTTGATGGAATGCATAAAGGCCATCAAGCATTGATTCAAAAAACAATTGAAATGGCAAAAAGAAAGCATTGCGAATCTGCTCTGATTACTTTTGATCCGGATCCATGGGTAACAATCAAACATGTCAAAGATGTAAAACATATTACAACAATGCGTGAAAGACTTAATCGTGCTGTTGAATATGGCATTCAAAATATTATTATTTTGGATTTCAGTTCTGAATTCGCAAAGTTATCACCAGATGAATTTGTACAACAAATTCTATCAAAGATTTCTTTGAAAGGATTGATTTGTGGATTTGATTTTCATTATGGATGTATGGGAAAAGGAAATGCAGAAACTTTAAAACAAACTGAAGGATTAGAAGTTGAAGTCGTACAACCAATTGAAGATGGGCAAGGGAAAATTTCCTCTACGCGTATTACGCAATGCATTGAAAATGGTGAAATGGAAGAAGCTGCGAAAATGTTAGGGTATTTCTTTCGAATCAATGGGGTAGTTGTCCATGGTAGACACCAGGGAAATGCAATTGGATTTCCTACTGCTAACATTCAATATGATCCAGAATATATTCTTCCGAAAAGTGGCGTTTATGCTGGATTTGTTATCTTCCAAAATAAGAAATATCGAGCAATGATCAATTTAGGACATAATCCAACATTTAATTATCGCAATGATCTGTCTTTAGAAGCACATATTATTGATTTTAATCAAAGTATTTATGGCAAACACATTGGTGTAGAATTGATTCGTTTTATTCGTGATGAAAAAAGATTTTCTTCCAAAGGGAATCTCATCATGCAGTTGGAACAAGATATCATTTCAACAAAGAAGATTTTAAAAGAATATGAATGAACTGTTTTTAAAACAAATGCAAGATATCCTACAATCGGACTATCCAGAATATTTAAAATGTTTAGAACAAGATGCTATTCGAGGATTTCGTATCAATCCTTTGAAAACAAGTGAAGAACATTTTTTTGAGGTAAATCCAATCGCTCATGAAAAAAGTCCTTATGCATTGCATGGATATTATACAGACAACACAAAATATGGCATGACACCAGCATATCTTTCTGGTGCTTTTTACATGCAAGAAGCAAGTGCTTCTGCTGCAGTAACGGTAATGGATCCAAAAGCAGGTTTTAAGATATTAGATCTATGTGCTGCACCAGGTTCAAAAACAACTCAAATCTTAGAATTATTAAATCATGATGGATTAGTTGTTTGTAATGAAATCGATCATAAAAGAAGTAAGATCTTATTAGAAAATGTAGAACGAAATGGTGCTAGTAATTGTATTGTTGTAAGCAATGATACAAAAGATATCGCAAAACAATTCCAAGGGTATTTTGATATGGTGTTATGTGATGCTCCATGTAGTGGGGAAGGTATGATGCGCAAAAATACAGAAGCTGTAGATCAATGGAGTCCACAACTTGTTCAACATTGTGCATCTTTGCAAAAAGAAATATTAGATAATGCTTATTTATGTTTGAAAGAAAATGGTGTTCTTTTGTATTCAACTTGTACATTAAACAAAATCGAAAATGAAAAACAAATCGCTGCATTCTTACAACGTCATTCAGATATGGAAATGATGGATGTAGATGTTTCTTTTGGAAGAAGTGCTTTTGATGAAGGATATGAAACAAATAAAGCAATTCGTATTTATCCGATGGATCAAGGAGAAGGGCATTTTATTACGAAAATGAGGAAAACTTCTTCTATATCAACTTCTAAAATCAAAGAATTAAAGTCTGAAAAAATACCAAATGAAATCTTAAAATTATTAGAAGATACATTAGAAAAACAATATCCATATCTCTACTATAAAAATAATCATTTGTATGGTGGTAGTCATCCATTTATAGATACTGGTAAATTACATTTATTAAGAAATCAAGTTTATATTGGTGAAATGTTAAAGGGGAGATTTGAATTTTCACATCATTTTTTCATGTCTTCTTATGCAAAATTCAAAAATAGTTATGATATGAACGACAATGAAGTGAAAATGTATATGCATGGTGAACAGATTTCAGCGAATGTTCAAAAAGGTTGGTATGCGATGTGCTATCATGGTTTCGTGATTGGTGGAGCGAAAAGTGATGGAAAAGCTTTAAAAAATAAATTTCCAAAAGCATTTCGTCTTCGATAAAAGGAATGAATATGGAATTAGAATTATTTGAATTTATAGAAGATACGCTTTCTTATTTTGAAAGAAAGAATCCTTCTTATGTATACGCGGAAGGAAAGATACTAGAAACATACCAAAAGCTATATCCAAGGGAAAATAGTGAAGTCATCCATTTGCATACAAGAATCAAAGGAAAAGATAGTTTAAAAGAAAAGTTGATTCGAAATCATTTCTATTTGGATTATGAAACACCAAAAGAAGCAATTGATAACTTGCATGATTTAATTGGTATTACAGTAGAATGTAGATTCATTCGAAATGAAACTGAAATGTATCAATCTTTGTTTTCTCATTTTATCAAACAAATCGATGAATATGCGGTATGTAAAGAAGATTCCAATTTGTATTTGAATTTAGCACAACCACAACCACAACTACAAAGAAATGGATTTACGATCTATCGTTTGGATGGTTTTTATTTGTTTGGTGGTGAAAGAATCAACTATGAATTACAAATTAAATCACTTGTTCATCATTTTTGGAGCAATATTGAACATGAAGTTGTTTATAAGAATCCTGACTTTGTGATGTATGATGCATTTAATAAAGAAATGCTTGGTGCAATTCGTGATAATTTAGATGTTGTTGATCGTCAATTAGAAATCATGTATAACGAAATATCCAATCAATCGAAACAAGCACAAATAGGAATGGATGAAAAGGGATTTAAAACATTTGTTGCGAGAAGTATCAATGAATTAGTGAATCATAAGATGAAAGATTCTGTAGGTTTTGCGACAGACTTTAAAAAGTGTTCAGCAATCTTAGCGCAATATATCTATATTCGAGATTTTGTGAATGGAGAACACAATCAAGTAACAATGATTGAATATCTAGAATTATTAAATTATTTAAATGATTCAGAAATCGATTTTAAACAAAAGCTAGAATTACGAGAACCTTATCATTCTCATGATCCATTTTGTAATATAATCGGAAAATATTTTGAAAAGGAATTTAATCATAACTTCTTATGGCATATTTTCTTTTGTATGTTATTTGTAATCAGACCGGGTGACAATGATGAAGATTTCAATGATTTTATAGATATTATTCGCATCTTGATCATTCAGCCAGGATGGTTTGGGGATACGTTTATGAAGATGAGTGTTCAAGAAGGCGATGAAATCAGAGATCTATTGGAAGAAACATTAGCACAAGCTTTGTGTGATGCAGATACAATTGAAATCGTTCATGAAGATATGTTGTATGAATGCATGTTAAGATTTCGACAAAAAGTAAATGAATTAGATATGAAATATGATACGTATGAGGAAATTATGTCTCAAAAAGATTCCATTGTTTCTTCTTTGTATCATGATATCTATACAATCTTTCATTAAAGAAGAAATTCTTGTATAATAGTTGAAGAAGAGGTGACACAATATGGCACAAGATTATGTAGTATTAAATGAAGCAGATGAAATTGGAATGGTTGCGATGAATAAAGCAGTATTTAAATCTATTTCTGAAATTAGTGTAGATGATATTGAAAATGCAGTGAGAATTCCAGAAACAACATTCACAAAACCATTTACTGTAAAAATTGAAGATAATAAACTTCATATTACAGCAGATATTAAATTGAAGTATGGCGCAAATGTCAAAGCGACTTGTGAACTCGTACAAAATAAGATTTACGAGAATATTCAATTTATGACAGGTTTCAAAGCAACTGACGTAACTGTAAATGTCGTTGGTTTTGAAATTTAATGTTGACAATAACATATTATTGTTGTTTAATTAATCAGTAATTTAAAAAACGGAAAGAAGAAGCACATACTTCTCACCTGATGTTTATAAAACTTGGGTAAGTGGCCGATAAGAACTACTATAGGACTTTTAGGCAGGTGCGGCTTTAGTATCTGCTTTTTAATATTATGACAGGAGGTTTGCTTGGGAAAGGTTAAATTTAACAAAAACAGACACAAAGAGCCTACAGATATTGTAAATGAGGCTATCCGTGACAAAGAAGTATTAGTCATTGGATCTGATGGAACTCAGCTTGGTGTTATGTCACGTCATGATGCATTACAAGAAGCATATGACCAAGATCTTGATCTATTGTGTGTTGCGCCAAATGCACAACCACCAGTATGTAAGATTGTTGATTATGGACGCTATCGTTTTGAACAACAAAAGAAAGAACGTGAAGCAAAGAAAAATCAACAAACTTCAGAAGTTAAGTCACTACGTGTATCACCAGTTATCGATCAACATGATTTTGATACAAAAGTAAAACGTGCAAGAGAATGGTTGTCCGATGGCCAAAAGGTAAAAATCGATATGCGATTCAGAGGACGTATGATTACGCGCCAAGAAGTTGGTAAGCAAGTCATGGACAAGTTCACTGAGCAAGTCTCGGATGTTGCAGATGTTACAAAAGCTCCTTTGTTAGAAGGAAATACAATGTCTGTCACATTCTCACCTAAGAAAGGAAAGTAAAGGAGATTGTTATGAAAGCAAAAGCTAGAAAGCCAAAGAAGATTAAAATGAAGACAAAAAAGACTTTCGCAAAACGTTCTAAGTTAACAGGAACAGGAAAGTTAAAAGTTCAACACAACTACGTATCACATTTCGCAGCAAATAAGACACATAAGCAAAAGATGCATCTTGCTAAGTCTACTACAGCACACAGCACAGATTTAAAGCGTGATAGACAGCTTTTACAGGGTTAATAGGAGGCTAAGAGAAGATGAGAGTTAAAGGAAGTACACCTACACGTAACAGACGTAAGAAGGTTTTAAAATTAGCTAAGGGTTATTTTGGATCAAAGCACCTTCTATATAGAACAGCCAATGAACAAGTAATGCGTTCTTTACGTTATTCTTACATTGGAAGAAAACAAACAAAGAGAGAAATGCGTAAGCTTTGGATTGCTCGTATCAACGCAGCAGTTAGACAATATGACTTGTCTTATTCCAAGTTCATGCACGGTTTAAAATTAGCAAACATCAACGTTAACCGTAAGATGCTTTCTGAAATCGCTATTCATGATGAAAAGGGATTCAAGGATCTTGTTGATGCAGCTAAGGCTGAATTAGCTAAGTAATAAAAAAGAATGGGTTTGTACTCATTCTTATTATGGTGCGTTGGTGAAGCGGCTTAACACATTGCCCTCTCAAGGCAACATTCACGGGTTCGAATCCCGTACGCATCACGAAAAAGGTGGCTTACTGCCATCTTTTATTTTATAATTTTTTCAAAAAGTACAAGGGGTTATTATGGCTTATACGTTTTATTTAGATATTCCACAAAATGAGATGGATGAATTTGTAGAAAATCATGAACAAAATAGTTTGTTTCAATGTTCCAAATGGGCACAAGTAAAAAACAATTGGGAACACTTTTTCACATGTGTGAAAGAGAATGAAGAAATTGTTGGAACTGCTTTGGTATTAAAGCGTACGATGCCACTTGGGAAATGTCTATTTTATATTCCAAGAGGTCCTGTTATGGATTATCATAACCAAACGCTTGTTTCTTTTTATATTGAACAGTTAGTTACATTAGCCAAGCAACATCACGCAATCGTATTAAGATTTGATCCAAATGTTTATAGTAAAAAGTATTCTTATGAAGCTAGATGTGAAGATCATCCACGTTGTAATGAAGATGTTGTATCGTATTTAACATCTATTGGTGCCAAGCACAATGGTTATACCATCAATATTGAAGAATCTACGCAGCCTCGTTTTAACGCTGCAACAAGCTCTTCGGATTATTTATCTAAATTAGATAAAAAAGTACGTCAATCCATCAAAACAGCTGAGAAAAAAGGTGCTGAATTTTATCAGGGACATGAATATATTCATGAGTTCGCACAAGCAATGAAATACACAGAAGAAAGAAAGGGTGTTGCGTTAAGAAACGAATCTTATTTTCAAAGAATGGCTGATATTTACGGTGATCAATGTATTATAATGGTTGCGAAATTGAATTTTGATAAACAAATCAAAAAACTAGAAGAAGAAATCAAGCAATCACAAATCGCAATGGAAGAAACACCTTATCAAAAACAAAAGAATCAATATCAATTGAAAATAACAAATGCTACAAAAGAATTAGATAAGCTAAAAGAAGAAAAACAAAAAGAAGGAAAAGAAGAAATTATTCTTTCTGGTAAATTAGCAATCTTTAATAAAAATAGAATGGAATTTGTATATGCTGGTAATCATGCGGAATATTTAAGATTCCGTACGATTTATGCATTATATGCGAAATATTTTGATATCGCGCAACAAATGAACATTGATTATGTTTCTATGGGTGGAATTGAAGGAACATTAGATGATGGATTAACGAAGTTTAAATCTAGTTGGAATATGGATGTTGAGGAATATATTGGTGAATTCAATTATATTTTAGATCCAATCATGTATAAAGCTTTTGATGATATCTATCCTTGGCTCTTAAAGAAAAGTGCTAAACTTAGAACAGGTAAAGACAGAGTAACTGTAAAACAATCATGAAGAATGAAAAACATGATTGTTTTTTTTGATCTTTTAATAGAGTTACCAAACTTTCCGGCATTGTGAAAAATGTATAGTCAAAATTAAAATATTGTTAAGAATTGATACTTTTATTTTTTGGATAGAGTGCTATAGTACTATTTGCACGTTTGAAAGGAAGTAATTATTATGACATACATTTTTCAAACAAATATTGATCAAAAATCATTTGATGATTTTGTAATTAATCATTCTCAAAATAATCTATTTCAATGTACTCCATGGGCAGATGTAAAGAACAATTGGGGGCATATCTTTGCTGGAGTAACAAAAGATGGACAACTTGTAGCGAGTGCACTTGTATTGATTCGCCATTTAACTTTTGGGAAAACTTTGTTTTATATTCCACGTGGGCCTATCATGGATTATCACAATCATGAACTTGTTTCTTTTATGTTTGCTCACCTAAAACAAGAAGCAAAAAAACAACACGCAATTGTTTTAAGATTTGATCCAAATGTTTTATCTAGATTGTATTCTTATAGAGAAAGAAATGAAGAACATCCATATCAAAATCAAGATGTAATTGATTATTTACAATCCATTGGTGCGAAACATAAAGGGTTTACAACAATGATTGAAGAAGCTACACAACCTCGTTTTAATGCATCAATGGAAGTGACTTCTGACTATCAAGAAAAGCTAGAACATAAAACAGCGAAGTGTATTCGTGCTGCAATTCATAAAGGAATTGAAGTTTATGAAGGAAAAGAATATATTCATGATTTTTCTGTTGCGATGCATTATACAGAAGTACGGAAACAAATTGCATTGAGAAATGAATCTTATTTTGAAAATATGATGGAAGTATATGGGGATCATGCGATATGCATGGTTACCAAACTCAACTTTCCTAAACAACTAAAGAAATTAGAACAATCGATCAAAGAAAATGAAAAAAAATTAAATTCTGATACTTTAAAGAAAAAAGAAAAGAATTTAATTAAACAACAATTAACTAATGATCAAAAAGAATATCAAAAACTAAAAGCTGATTATGATAGAGAAGGGAAGGATGAAGTTATTACTTGTGGTATTTTAGCTGTTTATAATGAACATTTAATGGAATTGTTCTATATGGGGAATAATCCTGATTATTTGCGCATGTATTCTTCTTATTTATTATATTCAAAATGCTTGGATCGTTGTGTAGAATTGGGAATCCAACATTGTAGTTTTGGTGGTATTGAAGGTACTTTAGATGATGGATTAACATTGTTTAAATCGAACTGGTTGATGAATGTAGAAGAATATATTGGTGAATTCAATATTGTATTTGATCCATTTATGTATAAAATGATGGATGAGGTATATCCTTGGTTTAGAAGAGTAAGTGCTAAATTAAGAGGGAAAAATGAATGAAGTTTATTACTAATGTAGATTCAACTAGATTTGATGCTTTTTCAATTCGTAATTCTTTGAATCATTATTCGAAAACAAGCTATTTTATTGATTTTAAAAAGCCTGAATTTTATAGTGGTGATTTATTAGGGGTGGAAGATGAAAGTGGTGAATTGATTGCGACGGCAGTGATGTTGCATAAAAAAACAAAAGTACCATTTTCTCAATTTTCTTATTGCCAATATGGATTTAATTTAGATTATGAAAATCAAGAATTAGTATCTTTTTTCTTAAAAAATTTAAAAGAATATGCAAAAAAGAAGGGCTCTTTTTTCTTGCGCATTGATCCAAATATCACAAGATTAGAACATGAAAAGAATGGACAAGTCAAAGAGAATGGATTTAATCATGAATATATAACTGATTTGTTTATTCAAAATGGCTATCAACATCTTGGATACAACTATGGTTATAGTGGAAACTGGATGAGTCGATTTACATATCGTTTAGATCTAGATAAGCCATGGAAAGAAATCTTAAAAGGAATTAAAAGATGCTCACAATATACAAATAAAAATGAACAAAGAGATGTACGTGTTCATAAAGCGGATATCTCTGAATTACAAGTTTTATGTGAAGGGCAAGAAGAACTATCTAAAAAACTTGGTTTTGAACCCTATGGTTTAGCTTATTTTCAAAAACTATGGAAATGTTATGCGCCTTATGTTCATTACTATGTTGTTTCTACCAATTTCCATATAGCAAAATGTAATCTTATTGATTTGATTCAACAAGAAAAACAAAAACTTGAAACAATGAAAGATGAAAAGAAAAAAGCACCAATTGAAAAAAGTATTGTCGCAATGGAAAAAGAAGTACAGCAAATTGAACAAAGTGGTTTAGATATTGATCAAGAAGTGAATTTAGGTGCGAAATTTATTATTATGCAAGGTGTAAATGTTTGGAATGTAAATATGTACACGAAGAAAACGTTAATGAATTTTAGAGCTGCATTTGCGTTACATCGTTATGCTTTAGAAGATTTGTATCAACAAGGTGCTAAGACATATGATTTTGAAGGAATTTCAGGCTCTTTAGATCCAAAGGATGAATATTATGGGCAACAAGATTTTAAGAAGAGCTTTGGTGGTGATTTCTTAGAATTCTTAGGAGAATTTGATGCTGTCTTTGATGAAAAGAAATATCATACTTGGTATCAAGCAGATCACTTATATAGAAGAATTCGTAGGAAATTACGATACATTTTCAACAAAAAATAACAAGTTTTTTCAACTTGTTATTTTTTATATCGAATTGCCCAATATTTTCTCTTCACATGATTGATTGCACGTTTTTCAAAGCGGAAGCGTTTCATTTCAGATTCATTTCGAACATAATCAAATTCACCAATGCGTTCAATATATTCTGGACCAAATGAGCTCTTATAAACATATAAACCATATTCAGGATCATCTTCTGTTGTGACACCAGAGAATCCAACCATATCGTATTGACTTACGCCATGATCATACATATCGCACATCGCAAAATAATGGAGATTATCTACAGGACGAATGAAGTTGAATTCTGCATGATCGTTGTATGTATAGAGATCCCAACTCTTATTTCCAAAACGAATAAATAAACCACATGCAATGACTGCTGAATCACCATGTTTTTGTTGGAGTTGTTTCGCACGTTCTACGTTTTTAAGCGCTGCATCCTTTGCGGCTTGATCGTTCTTATATTTCTTTGTTTCTAATTCTGCACTCATTCCTTCAATCATTCCCGCAAGATCAATCGTTGTTTTATATAAAACACAATGTTTTTCAAAACAATCTAATAAGCTTTGAAAAAACTGCCTTGAATGAGGAGCGAATCCATCATTTTCTGTTAATTGTTTTTCTAAACGCATTAAATCTGGAAGATCATTTTCATTTCCAATTTCTGTAGCAACATGCCATGTTTTATGACGATTGATAGCACGTCTTCTTTGTGGGATAAAACGTTTGAATACTTCTTCTTTTCCACAACTCAAATCAACAATCAAAGTATATCGATTTGTCCAAGAACCGTTATATGCATAACCATATCCTTTATGTGTATAACCTTCTTTTTTTAAATCTTCTGTCACACATTCATTGTTGAAACCTTCTAATACGTTTCCTTTGATATCATGAGGACAACGTACAACATTAGGATCGACTCTTAAGAATAATACTTTCTTTTCATCTGCATATTTTTTTAATAGCGCAAATACTTCATCTCTTTCAGATTTATTTTCATAATTGATACATGGTCCCCAGGGAATATATGCATAACTATGATGGAGCCAAGTTCCTAGTAGTACCATCGCTGTACCAATTAAAGTATCACCTTCATAGAAACCTAACATTTCATAGCTGAGTCCGTCGGTTGCTTTTTTATATTCTCCCCACATACTTGTTTTCATGTAATGTGAGTATGGATGCTTTTCTACAAATGCATCAAATGCCTTTTTATCCGTTATTGTTTTAATAATCATGATTTACCTCGCACGAATTATTATATAACAAAAAAACCACAGTAGATACTGTGGTTTATGCTTCTAATTGAGCGATAGAAGAATCCAGTCTTCTTAAAGTTTCTTCTTTTCCTAAGATTGCGGCAATTTCAACTGCACCACCAGGTGTAAATTGTTTGCCAGTAATTGCTAGACGAAGAGGGAATAAAATGATTCCATTCTTAACTTCTAATTTCTTAGGGAGTTCTAATAATGTTGTGTGTAATGCTTCTTCAGACCAATCTTCTTGTTTACTTAAAACTTCACGACATTCTTTCAAAGACTTCAAAGCAACTTCTGGATTTGTCTTCATTTTTTTGTTTGTGTAAAGATCATTGTCATAAGCAGGGAATGTATCAAAGAAATCTAACATTGGAGGAATTTCTACTAATGTATCTGCACGTTGTTGTACAACTTTTGCGATTGCTTTCTTATCAAAATCACCTTTGACTGCTTGATCAATATATGGTTTAACAAGTTCATAGTAAGAATCCAAATCCATACCTCTTAACCACATACCATTCATCCACTTTAACTTTTCAGGATCAAAGATCGCACCTGAAGTTCCAATATGTTTTACATCAAATGCCTGTACCAATTCATCTAATGTATAGATTTCTCGATCTTCACTAGGAGACCAACCAAGAAGGGCAATATAGTTTAAGATAGCTTCTGGTAAATAACCTTTCGCAACTAAGTCTTGGAAAGAAGCATCTCCGTTTCTCTTAGATAATTTGGAATGTTCATCTTTCATAACAGGTGGACAATGGATGTAACGAGGAATATCCCATCCAAAAGCTTCATAGATCAAGTTGTATTTTGGAGAAGAGGACAAGTATTCCATTCCTCTTACAACATCTGTAATACCCATTAAATGATCATCAATGACATTTGCGAAGTTGTAAGTAGGGAAGCCATCACTCTTCATTAAGATTTGTTCATCTAATGTATCGTTTTCAACAGTGATCTTTCCAAATACTTCATCGTTAAATGATGTTGTACCAGTTGTAGGAATTGTTTGGCGAATGACATATGGTTCACCATTAGCGATTCTCTGTTCACATTCTTCAATGCTGAGATTCTTACAAGGATCATCATACTTAAAGCTTTCCCCACGTGCTTCTTGTAATTCACGTTGTGCATTGATCATTTCTTCATCACAGAAACAATAATGCGCGCCACCTTTTTGAATCAATTCCTTTGCATATTTTAAATACAATCCACTCTTTACTCTTTCAGATTGTACATAAGAACCATAATCACCACCAACATCTGGTCCTTCATCATGATTTAATCCACATGCGCTTAATGTGTCATAAATAATATCTGTAGCACCTTCAACAAGTCTTCCTTGGTCTGTATCTTCAATACGAAGAATAAAAACTCCATTAGGATCTTTTTTCGCAACAAGATAAGCATATAAAGCAGTTCTTAAATTACCAATATGCATGTATCCTGTTGGAGAAGGTGCAAATCTTGTACGAATTGTCATATTTCTTTCTCCTTTTTTGCGTAGTCTATTTTACTCTTAAAATATACTTCCTTCAATAAAAAAACGACCAACATTTGTTGATCGAATAGGCTGGGATAGAGAGATTCGAACTCCCGAATGACTGGTTCAGAGCCAGTTGCCTTACCGCTTGGCTATATCCCAACAAGCAAATAGTATTTTATCATAGTCAAATTTTTATGCAAGAATAATTCAAAAAAGTTTATAATCTTTATGAAATGGAGCTGAATTTATGAATCAAGAAGAATTAGACTTATTAAAACAAACAGTCACATTACAAAAGAAAACACTTCGTACACAACAAATTCTTTTAGGTGTCGTTATCATCGCTATGATTGGTTTAGCTAGTGCGTGTGTTGTTGTTTTACCAAAAATCATGAATTTATTCAAAACATTAGAAGATGTTTTAAATAATATTCAACCAACGATTGAAGGGTTGAATAACTTTGATTATTCTACTTTAAATCAAACAATGTCTGAGTTGAAAGATGCAATTAGTTCATTGAATGGTGTTTTAAATATATTTCATTGATCTTTTCTTTGCGAAATTGTGTATAAAGTCATACAATGTGTATGAGGTTAGTGATGGCAGAAAGAAGAGATGTAATTAAAAATAAAAAAGCAATCTTGCAGGGATATATTGATATGACCAGTACAAAGATCATTGATAAGATCACTGTCAGTGATGTGATCAAACAAGCAAACGTATCCCGTGCAACATTTTATGCGCATTATAAAGATATCAATGCGTTAAAAGAACAATTTGAAACTGACTTCATGCAGATGATGATGCATTTAAATGAAGAATCAATCACAAATTTATTTCATCAACCTGATCAATCTGTTTATAACATTTTTTGTACATTCGATAAAAATAAGAAAATGATTCGTGCATTAAGTGGAAATGGTAGTTCAGAATCATTTTTTTTAAGATTTAAAGAAGCATTAAAAAAAGAAATTCAGAAAGTTATGAATCGAAAAGATAAAAAAGGTGAAAGTGTTGTTGCTTTTACGCTTGCTAGTATTTTGACAGATAACTGTAGAGATATTGTTTTATCCAAAACAAAAATCGTATCATTAGAAGAACGTGCTACGATTATTTCAAAATTTATCCCTAAAAAATAGAAGTTTCACATAGTTAAACTATGTGATTTTCATTATAATGAGAAAAACAAAATTCTTTGGAGGTCCTACGATGAATTATATAGAGATGATTACCGCATTAACTTCTGATTATTTGAATGTTTATTATATTGAACCTGAAAAAGATCAAGGAACTATTGTGAAATTAAATGGTTATGTAATAGAAGGAATCTTAAATACACCAGAAAACTTTTGTTATTCTCAAATGTTGCGTAAGTATGCGATGAATCGTGTATGGAAAGAAGATCAAGAGAATTTCTTGGATGAAGTATTACCAGAGTCATTAATTTCATTATTTTCAGGGGATCGAGAAAAGATCGAATTCAATTATCGCGTACTCGTAGATAACAAACTTCAACATTATAGTGGATTATATATGCGCATCTCGAATCAAGAAGAACCTTTGGCTTTGGTTGCAGGATTTCGAAATACAGAAGATATTATCTCTATTCAAAAGAAGAATCGAACAGAAGGACTATTGAGCGCATATCATGCGATATCTGATGTTTATCTATCTATGCATCGTATAAATTTGAAAGATAATACATATACTACAATCAAAACAACAGATGCGATATTGAAATATACTTTAAAAAATTCCAATCGATTTGATGAAAATATCAATTCTATTATTCAAAACTTAGCGAAAGATGAGCGTTATGATTCTGCTTTAGAATTTGTTGATATTCAAACATTAGAAAAAAGATTAGAAGGAAAAAAGCATATTTCTATTCCATTTGAAGGGAAGATTGCTGGAAGTTGTAAATTACATTTCATTAAGGAAGATGTTGATGAAGATGGAAAGTTATGGCATGTGATTTTTGCGGTAGAAGTTTTAGATGAAAATGAATATCAATCCGTATTTGATGTATTATCACGTAATTTTAAGAATGTTTATTTGGTAGATTTGAAACATGGCTATGCAAAAGTTTTAAAACAAGAAAACAATCGTATTCAACAAGTTGCGAATCAACCAATTGTATATGAACCTCTTTTGAATCAATGGATAGAAAAAGTAATTCATCCAGATGATCAACAAATGTTAAAAAATGCATTAAGTGTTCAACATCTCCGAGATATATTTTCAAAACAAGATGAATATACTGGAAATTATCGCGCAATTGTAAATGGACAAATCGTCAATTATCAGTTCTTCTTAAGTAAACTTAATAAAAAAGATCATATCATTGCAGCTTTTCAAAATATTGAAGATATGATTCAAGAACATATTCGTCTAGAACAAGAAGAAAGAGAAAAAGAAAGAAAATATCAAAAAGAATTAGAATCACAATTAGCGATCGTTAACATACTTTCTAAGAATTTTAGAAATGTTTTTATGGCGAATTTGAATGATTGTACAGCGAAAATTCTTAAAATAGCGGATGATTATGAATTAAATGATTTAAGAAATTATCAACAAAAAATATTCTCTTTTGATTCGATTGTGGAATATTGGATATCTCAAAGAATTCATCCAGATGATCAAGACAGAATACGCCAAGCTTTAGATGTCACAAATTTGAAGAATGTATTCAAACAGAAAGATGAATATACTGGAACTTATCGTAGTTTTGATCAAGGAAAGTATTGTAATTATCAATTTACAATCAATAAACTTGATGAGGAAGGAAATGTAATCATTGGTTTCCAAATTATTGATGCAATCATTGAAGAACATTTGATTCAAGAAAAGAAAGAAAGAGAAAAAGAAGAAGCTTATCAAAGAGAATTGAGAAAACATGCTGAAGTCATTTCTTCTCTTTCAACCATTTATTCAACAATTTTTAGAGCGGAATTAGATACGCATACTTATGAAGTTTTGAACAGTGTCGAATTAATGGGAGAACTTGCTGGAACAAAAGGAAATTTTGATGATGTAAAAGAATCAATCTTACAATCTTTTATGTCAAAAGACATGCAAGAACAAATGCGTGAGTTCTTAGATTTCAATACACTTGCTGAACGTTTAAAAGATATCAATACGATTGTTACGGAATATAAAAATCCAAATGGTAGATGGTTTCAAGCACGATTTATTGTCAAACGAAGAGATGAAAAAGGAATTGTGAAAGAAGTGCTTTATGTTGCGCGTGATTTTACAGAAGAAAAAGAAAAGGAATTACAACAACAAGAACAATTGTCTCTTGCCTTGGCTTCTGCTCGACAAGCAAATCGCGCAAAGACAACTTTCCTAAATAGTATGTCACATGATATTCGTACACCAATGAACGCTATCATAGGTTTTACGGCATTAGCACAAACACATTTAGGTGATCAAAAACAAGTACAAGATTATTTAGGAAAGATCAGTACATCGAGTACACATCTATTAAGTTTGATCAATGACATTTTAGATATGAGCCGTATTGAAAGTGGTGTTGTGAAATTGGATGAAAAGCCAGTCCATATTCCAGATGTCATTCATGATTTAAGAACAATGATTCAAGGACTTGTGAATGCAAAGAATCAAAATCTATTTATTGATACACAAGATTTAAAACATGAAGATGTAATCACAGATAAATTGCGTCTCAACCAAGTACTCATCAATATTGTTGGTAACGCAATCAAGTTTACACAAGTTGGTGGAGATATCATGATTCGCTTGGTAGAAAAACCATGTGCTATCAAAAACTACACAACTTATGAATTCACTGTAAAAGACAATGGAATCGGAATGTCTGAAAAATTTGTAGAACATATCTTTGATACTTTTACTAGAGAGTACTCTACTACTGTAAGTGGAATTCAAGGTAGTGGTCTAGGTATGGCAATCACAAAGAATATTGTAGTTGATATGATGGATGGAATTATTGATGTACAAAGTGAAGAAGGAAAAGGTTCAACTTTTACAGTGACACTTAATTTGAAGTTAACAGAAAGCAGCGTGCAGAATGAACCAATTCAAGAATTATTAGGTGCAAGAGTACTTATTGTAGATGATGATATCAATACATGTAGAAGTGTGAGTAAGATGTTACATGATATCCAAATGCGACCAGATTGGACAACTTCTGGAAAAGAAGCAATTATTCGTGCACAAGATGCTTCAGAAATGAAAGATGAATATAAGGTTTATATCATCGATTATTTGATGCCAGATATGAATGGCATTGAAACGATTCGCAGAATTCGCAAGGTGATTTCAGAAGAAGTACCAATCATCGTTTTAACTGCGTATGATTGGGATGATTTTGAAGCAGAAGCTAGAGAAGCTGGTGTTACTGCATTTGTATCAAAACCAATCTTTATGTCAGAATTACGTTCTGTTTTAACCAATCCAAAACAAACAGAAAGTAAAAAGATCATAAATGAAAAGAAGCATTATGATTATCATGGGAAACGTGCATTACTTGCAGAAGACAATGAATTAAATAGAGAAATTGCGATAGCGATCTTATCTGAAACAGGGATGGTAGTAGATAGTGTGGCAGATGGGGATTTAGCAGTAGCCACAATCAATGAATCACCATGTGATAAATATGATGTGATCTTCATGGATATTCAAATGCCTAGAATGGATGGTTATACTGCCACAAGAGAAATTCGAACTTTACCAGATAATCATAAAGCAAATATTCCAATTATAGCGATGACGGCAAATGCTTTCGAAGAAGATAAAAAGAAAACATTTGAAACAGGTATGAATGGACATATTGTGAAACCAATTAACATTGATGATATCGCATGTGTATTGGATAAAGTATTTATAAAAAAATAAGATAAAAATTAAGGGATTTGACCTCTTTTTGTGAATAGTATAAAAGGAGGTCTTTTTTATGGCTTTGATTGAACAATTACCAACTTATGAAAAACCAAGAGAGAAAGCAATACAATTTGGAATTGATTCTTTAAGTAATACAGAATTATTAGCAATCCTCATTCGTCATGGAACAAAAAATCATTCTGCATTAGATATCGCAAAGGAATTGTTGGAAAAAAGTGGAGGAATTGGAAGATTATCTTCTGCTTCGATTCATGAACTTATGAGTGTGAAAGGAATATCACAAGTCAAAGCAATTGAATTACAAGCTGTTTTTACGTTGTTAAAAAGAATTTGTTTTGAAAGAATTGAAGAAAAAGATGTGATACGTTCTCAAAATGCATTTGTATATTGGCTGAAAGTGAAAATAGGATTTGAGAGGATTGAGAATTTTATGGTCGTATATTTGGATAGCGCAAATCATATCATTCATTACAGAATCTTATGTAAAGGAACGGTGAATTATGCAACGGTCTATCCTAGAGAAATCATGAAAGAAGCATTATTACGAGATGCTGTTTCTTTGATTCTTGTACATAATCATCCTTCTCAAAACTACAAACCGTCTATGCAGGACATTGAACTAACAAAAAGAATATTTGAAGTAGGTAAGATGATTGATGTAAAAGTGTTAGATCATTTCATTGTGACAGGACAAAATTGTTATTCAATACTTTTTGAAAAAACGATTTGTTGATATGGAGAGTGTTTCTAAAAAATGTTAAAATATTTTGTATGAAATTAATAGATAAAGTTGAAGAAAAATTAAATCGTGATATTTCCATTCATGCATTAGTAAAAACAGTTTTGATTCTTTTGGTGATTTTGTTATTTTTACAAACTGGAAGTTTTTGGAAATGGATCTTTCATACCGCATGGAATATATTATGCCCATTTGTGATTGGTTTTGTGATTGCCTATATTTTACGTGCACCAATCTCCCTTGGAGAAAAACATAATATCAAAAGAGGTATTATGATTGCGATATGTTATAGTGCAATTGCGGTATTTGCGGTATGGTTAATTAGTTCGATTGTTCCTATGATTTTATCAAGAACAGGTGATTTTATTAATTCCATGATCAATGGTGTGAATTGGTTGACTCAAAAATATTCTGAATTTTCTAATAATTCGACAAATAATGAATGGTTGATATCTCTTGTTCAAGAGGCAACAAAATCTTTAAAGAATATTTCTTCTTTGATTCCACAAGTTGGAAATACGATTCCTCAATTATTGACGAATGCGATTGGTACAACGACAACAGGAATGTTCGCAATCATTATTTCCATTTTCATGTCGATTGAATGGGAAAAGATTCGCTTTGAAATTTTTAGGATCACTAGAAGAATCTCTAAAATGTGTTATGAATGTGCTTTGGAAATTAATGAAGAAGTATCGAGTTATATTCGTTCTTTGCTGATATTAATGATTATTAAATTTGTAGAATATTCTTTGGTGTATCTACTAATTGGACATGAAGATTGGCTAATATTAGCACTGATGACAAGTATCTCCTTATTGATTCCTTATATTGGACCAACAATTGTCAATTGTATTGCGATATTGACGGCATTATCATTACCTGTTGGAAGAGTTGTAATTTTGATTATTTTGATTGTTGTTTTATCACAAGTAGATGAATATGTGATTGCTCCATTGGTTCATTCACATAACACTTCTGTTACTCCAATGTGGGCATTGTTATCTATTTTTGCCTTTAGTACGTTATTTGGAATTATTGGCTTGATTATCGCGATTCCTGCTTTCTTATCATTACGTGTTATTTATTTGCAATATCGAAAACTAGATGAAGTAGAGGACCAAGCATGAAAAAGTTCTTTTTGCGTTTCATCGTTTCTAGTTTATTGTGTTGTACGCTATTTGGTTGTGCAAATCGTCGTACAAAGATTTTATATACTGTTTATCCATTAGGATATATCATTGAACGCTTAGTTGGAAATGACAAACAATATCAATCTATTCAAGCAGATAATACAATTATTCAAAAAGCAACTATTGTTGATGATTATGAAAGTGTATTAGATACGGGTTTGGTTTTATTTCATATTGGAGATTTAGAACCTTATTACGTATCGCATTCGATGGATATCAAAAATAATGGAATCTTAGATATTGATCTTTCCAGTGATAATGCAGTTTATGCTTTTCAAAGATATACAAAACAATTGAATGATGATGGCACTTATTCTTATGTAACTTCTCCTTATTATGAAGGAACTGCATTTAACACGATTGATACTTATGAAAAGGATCTTTGTTTATGGTTGAATCCAATTACGATGTTATCGATTGCGAAAGATATCAAAGATTATTTAGTTCAGGAAGATGTGGTACATGCAGATCGTATTGCAGCGAATTATGAAGATTTAGAAGAAGATCTTATCAATATTGATGCACAATATCAAAATCTCGCAAATTCACTGGAAAAGAATCATGAAAAAATAAGATTTGTATCGATGTCTAGTTGTTTTGGATCTTGGCAGAAAGCATATGGATTTGAGATTTATCCTGTTGTACTAAGTAGATATGGATCTCTTCCTGATGAATCACAATTAGAAATCATTGAAAAAAGAATTGTAGAAGATGATGTGCATTACATTGCGTATGAATCAAATATGAGTGAAGATATGATTGCGTTGTATGATAGGATCAAAGAAGAATGTAATCTCACAAGAATTGATTTGAGTAATTTATCCTCTTTGTCAGATGAAGAATCTAGTGCTGGAAAAGATTATATTTCTATCTCTTATCAAAACTTACAGGCTTTAGAATCAATTATAGAGACAAGTGATAATCAATAAGGCAAGCAATTGCCTTATTTACTAGGAGGGCATATGAAGAAGCTTTTATTAACAGATGGAAATTCAATGCTATTTAGAGCGTATTATGCGACTGCTTATAGTGGAGCTAGAATGACGACGAGTACGGGCATTCCAACAAATGCAGTATTTGGCTTTGCGAGCATGATGCAAAAAGCAATTGATATGATTCAACCAGATGCAATTTTGGTTGCGTTTGATGCAGGAAAACATACATTTCGACATGATTTATTTGCGGATTACAAAGGTGGCAGAAAACCAACACCAGAAGATCTTGTTCCACAATTTCAACTGGTACGTGAATACTGTGATGCCTATCATATCAAATGGATCGAGATGGAAAATATAGAAGCAGATGATTTAATTGGTACTGCTTCTAAAACATTTTGTGATACAGAAACAACGATTCTAACAAGTGATCATGATTTGTTACAACTTGTAGATGACACAACATCTGTTTTGTTAATGAAAAAAGGAATCACAGAAATGGATGTTATGACACCAAGTAAGATCAAAGAAACAATGGGAATTGATCCAATTCAAATTATTGATTTAAAAGGTTTGATGGGTGATAGTTCAGATAATTATCCAGGTATTCAAGGTGTTGGTGAAAAAACAGCAATCAAATTAATCAATCAATATGGTTCTGTAGAAGGTGTATTAGAACATGAAACGGAAATTAAAGGGGCGTTAGGAAAGAAAGTTATTGCGGGACATGATCAAGCATTGTTATCTAAAAAACTAGCAACAATTAAAACTGATGTGCAATTACCATTTACGTTTGATGAACTATTATTCCATCCAGATTATTCAGTTTTGATTTCTTATTTGAAATCGTTAGATATGAATAAGATGGCTTCTCGTTATGAAGGAATGACAAGTTTTTCTCCTGCAATAAAAGAAGAAGTCAAAGAAGTATCTTTTGAAAGAGTACATCAAATTCCATCTTCTTTTCTTACAAAAGATTCTTTTATCTTTCTAGATGAAAATAAAGCGAATTTCATGCAAGCAGAAATTAATGGATTTGCCTTATGTAGTGAAGATGAAACGTATTATATTTCTTTAGAAGATGTGAAGAAAGATACAGAATTATTAGAATATTTCAAACAAGAATCACCACATAAATGTGGTTATGATATCAAAAGAAATATGCATTTATTAGAAAAAGAATCAATAACGATTCATTTCTATGATGATACGATGATTCTTGCGTCCTTATGTGATTCCACATTAACATCTACAGAAAAGATCTTAGATGCATTTGGACTGTCTACTTCGATTTCATTTGAAGATGTTTATGGAAAAAACAATAAACCTGTTTTATTTATTGAAGAAGACAAACAAACAAAATATGCATGTGAATCTGTACATAATATTCAAAAATTATATGAATCTACAATTCTAAAACTCAAAGAATATGGCATGGAAAAATTATATCGTGAAATTGAAATGCCTTTGACAGAAATCTTATATCGTATGGAGAAAGAAGGAATTTCTGTTGATATCCAAGTTCTAAATGATATTGCTGAGGATACTTATGCACGTATCCAAAAAGAAACAGAAGAAATTTATCAAATCGCAAAGAAAGAATTTAATATCAATTCCCCAAAACAATTAAGTGAAGTTTTATATGATGATCTTGGATTACCAAGTGGCAAAAAAAGAACAACGAGTGCAGATAAGTTAGAAAGTATGGCTGGATTACATCCGATCATTGACCATATTTTAACGTATCGAAAACTTTCAAAAATCTATTCAACATATGCGGAAGGATTAAAAAAATACATCCAAAAGGATGGTAAGATTCATACGATCTATAATCAATGTGCTACACAAACTGGAAGACTTTCTTCATCTGAACCAAACTTACAAAATATTTCAGTTCGAGATGAGGAAGGAAAACAAATTCGAAAAGCTTTCAAACCAGAAAAGAATTGTTTGATGATGAGTTGTGATTATCATCAAATTGAATTAAGAATGTTAGCGCACATGGCAGATGAAAAGAGCTTGATTGATGCATTTAATCAAGGTGTAGATGCACACACAAAAACCGCAATGGATATTTTTGATGTTTCCAAAGAAGAAGTGACTTCAGATATGCGCCGAAAGGCAAAAACGGTTAATTTTGGTGTTGTTTATGGAATTAGTGAATTTGGTCTAGCAAAACAAATGGACGTTTCTCGTTTTGAAGCTAGAGATTTTATTGATCGTTATTATGAGAAATTTCCAGGCATTAAAACGTATATGAATGCAATCGTTAAAGAATGTGAAGAAAAAGGATATGTAACGACTCTTTGTGCTAGACGTAGAGAAATTCCTGAAATTTATAGTTCACAACATATGATTCGTGAATTTGGTAAACGTGCTGCGATGAATGCACCAATTCAAGGATCTGCAGCAGATTTAATCAAGATTGCGATGATTCGCATTGATCAAATGATGAAAGATAAAAACGTTCAAAGTAAGATGATCTTACAAGTACATGATGAATTGATCTTTAATGTTGTTGCAGGAGAAGAAGAAGTTATGAAAGAAATCATCATGGAAGGCATGAATCATGCAATGGAACTCAAAGTTCCACTCACAAGTGAATGTGCGATTGGAAAAGATTGGTATGAAGCAAAGTAATAGGAGAAACAGATGAAAATTGGAATTACAGGTACAATAGCCTCTGGAAAAACAAGCGTGTCGATTCTATTTCGTAGAATGGGATTTTGTGTATTTAATGCAGATCAATATGCAAAGATGGCAACACATGCATCAAATCCTTGTTTTAATGAATTGGTGACGATTCTTTCAAATGATGTATTGGATGATAGTGGGGATATTGATCGCAAAAAAATGGCAGATTGTATTTTTCATGATGAAGAAAAAAGGAAACAAGTCAATTCTGTTGTACATCCATATGTCATAGAAGGAATGCAAAGATTCTTTGAGAATCATGCAGATCAAAAAATTGTTTTTGCGGAAATTCCTTTATTATTTGAAGCAAATATGAAAGAATATTTCGACAAGATACTTGTTGTTTCTTGTTCAAAAGATATCGCAATCAAAAGAATGCAAGAAGATCGTCATTATTCTGAAGAACAAGCACTTGCGAGATATTCTTCTCAATTAGATCCAAAATATCAAATGCAGAATGCAGATGATGTCATAATCAATGATGGAGATCTAAAAGAATTAGGTAGTAAAGTAAATCAATATATCGCATCTCTAAGAAAGGAATTAAGAAAAACAAATGGAGCTTAAGATAAAAGACAAATATCGCATCTATACCACAAGAGACATATCAACTTCTGATATGGATGTTTTAATGACGCTTTATCAGCCATTGATTGGCGGAGATGCAATACTTGTCTATCTTACTTTATTTGCGGAAAGTAGAAATAAAAATACACATGTAAGTATGAAACATGCGCGTTTAATGAATTTAATGAATTCTATTCAAATTGATACATTTGAACACGCAAGAATGAAGTTAGAAGAATATATGCTTCTTAGAACCTTTGTACAAGAATCTGATTCTTTTAATACATACCTTTATATGTTACAAACACCATTATCTGCAAGTGATTTCTTATCATCTAGTTTATACGTCAATCGATATATTCGCGTTGCTCAAAAGAAAACTTATGAAGAAACAATCAATAAATATGGTCCAACCGTATTCAATACAGGTGGTTATCAAGAAATTACGGTACAAGTTAAAAATATCAAAGAAGATGATTTTGATAATACAGTTGTTTATACGACTGTTAAACCAAAATACAAATTTCAAGATGATGATAGTTCTATTTCTTTTGATTATGATCGATTTCTGTCGATTACAGATGTTTCCATTTTACCAACTGCATTTCGAACACCAGAAATTTTATCTTATATTGGGAAAGTAGCGACTGTATATGGGATTGATGCAAATCAAATGTCTGTTTATGTTTCAAAGGCAATGCATATTGAGGCTAATGAATTTGATTTTAAACAATTATTATGGCTTTGTGAGCGTAATAAAACAACTATAACAAAGTCAAAAGATCCATATGATTTACCACCTGCTTCCTTCTTACAAAGCAAACAAAATGGAGCAGAATTGACATATCATGATAAAAAGATCTTAGAACGATTATCACTTGAAATGCATTTTTCTCCTGTCGTGATTAATATCATGATTGAATATATATTAAAAGAATCGAATAATGTACTAGTAGATAAATTTGTTGATATGGTTGCAGGGGAATGGGCACGTGATGGTGTTTCTACAAAAGAACAAGCAATTGAAGAAACAAAGAAAGTATTTAAAAAGACAAATAAATATCAAAATACAATCAAAGTAGAAATGCCTGAGTACATGAGGCAACAAGAAGAAGGTACACTAAAAACAAGTCCTGTAACCAAAGAAACATTGGAAAAGGCAAAAGCACTACAAAAGAAATTAAGAGGTGAATAATATGGAAAAAGCAGTATTTCGTGATGTTCGTACAGAACAACAATTACATGAAGTAGAACAATTATCTGCCTCTTTAAAAAAAGACCAAACATTATTAAGTCTAATGGAAATAAATCGTATTCCTTTTGAGCATTTAGATACACATCCATACAAAGTATTATCTTGGTATAAAGAATATGTAAATTGTCTTCAATGTAAAGGATTAGAGTATTGTAAACAAAAAGAAACAGGTTATTTTAATCAATTAGTGGATGATGGTTTTTTACATATTGAAAAATATGCATGTAAATATATGCGTGAAAAAATACAAGAAAGAAAGCATTTGGATCAGTTTTTAGTGAATGATATGCCTGAAAGCATGATTCCTGTAAATATCAAACATATTGATCTAGATGAAGAACAAGAACAATATGTTGTGGCATATAGTGAATGTGTAGATGCACTAGAAGGAAACAAAGGAATCTATTTATATGGAACGTTAGGTGCTGGGAAAACATATTTAGGTGCAGGTGCTTGTAATTATTACGCAAAAAAAGGAAAAAAAGTAGCTTTTATTCATTATCCAACATTTATTCAAAGAATGAATTCTAGAATTCAATTTAAAGAATATGAAGTAGAGTTAGATAAATTAAAATATGCATACTTTTTAGTGATTGATGAAATAGGTGGAGAAACCGTTACAGAATGGAATCGTGATTCTATTTTATTACCACTATTAAATGCAAGATATGAAAAAGGTTTACCAACATGGTTTACAAGTAATGAGGATTTGGAATCTTTAAAAACACATTTTCGTTTTAATAACAAATCAAAAGAAGAGAAAGTCAAAGCATTACGTATTATGGATCGTATTCAAGCAATGGCAAAACCTGTTGAATTAGCTTCCGATAATCGAAGAGTGTATCGTTAGAAATACATTCTTTTTTTCGCTCGGAAAAGTGAAATTTAAGTAAAAAAATAGTTTTAAAATCCGAAATTTTGTAACCGATTTCAAAATATCAAAAAATTGTAAGCGTTTAACAAATAATTTCAAGAAAATTGTGAAAAATTTATCTTTTTTTTTGATTTTTGCAATGCTATTATAATCGAGGTATTCAAAGAGGAAAGGGTACAAATATGGTAAGAAAAATTGGAGTTCTTACATCTGGTGGTGATGCACCTGGAATGAACGCAGCAATTCGTTCTGTTACAAGAATTGCTTTAAACAATGGAATTGAAGTTGTTGGTGTTTATAACGGATATCGAGGATTATTAGAAAGTAACTTCGTATCTCTAACAAGAACAGATGTATCAGATATTCTTGATCGTGGTGGAACAAAATTAGGTACAGCTAGATTACCTGAATTTAAAGAAGCTGAGATTCAAGATCAGTGTATTAAGAACTTAAATCGTGAAGGAATTGAAGCTCTTGTAGTTGTTGGAGGAGATGGCTCATATAGAGGTGCGTTATCTCTAACAAAAAAAGGGATCAATTGTATTGGGTTACCTGGAACGATTGATAATGATATTCCTGGAACAGATTTTACTATAGGATTCGATACTGCATTGAATACGTGTATAGAAAACGTCGATAAATTAAGAGATACTTCTTCTAGTCATCATCGCTGTTCTATCGTAGAAGTCATGGGAAACCATTGTGGAGATTTGGCTTTATATACCGCAATTTCTTGTGGTGCTGAAATGGTCATTACTCCAGAAACTGGATACGATGAATTAGAAGTGATTGAAAATCTTAGATATTTATCTGATGCGGCAAAAAAGAACCATGCGATTGTCATTATATCTGAAAAGATTACAGATACGGATGCATTGGCGAAGAAAGTTTCTTTATCAACAAACTTCTCTGGCCGTGCAACTGTATTAGGACACATTCAACGTGGTGGTTCTCCAACACCAACAGATCGTATGCTTGCATCTCGTATGGGAGAAAAAGCAGTAGATCTATTGATGGAAGGAATTGGAGGTCATTGTGTAGGTATCATTGATAATGAAATCACATCAATGCCGATCCAAGAAGCATTAGAAAGACCTAAGAAGAGTAGAAAGCAGTTATATCGTTTATTTGATCGTTTAGTATAAAAAGGGGAATTATGAAACATTTATTTAAGAAAACAAAAGTCGTTTGTACGATTGGTCCTGCATCTGAAAATGTAAAGACATTAACAGAACTTGCTCATGCAGGAATGAACATTGCTCGTTTGAACTTCTCACATGGAACACATGAAGAACACTTAGCTAGAATTGAAATGGTACGTCAAGTATCTGAACAAACAGGTATTAACTTAGGTGTTGCTTTAGATACAAAAGGTCCTGAAATTCGTTTAGGTAATTTCGTAAATGGTTCAGAAGACTATGAAATTGGTGATATTGTTACAATTCAAAAAGAAGAATGCGAAGGTACAAAAGAAAGATTCTATATTCAAGTTCCAGAATTATTTGATGATCTAAAAGAAGGAAATGAAATTTTAATCAACGATGGTAAGATGAGATTAACAGTTCTTTCTAACAGTGGAACAGAATTGAAATGTAGAGTTGAAGTTGCAGGTCCTATTGGTTCTCATAAAGGATGCAACGTTCCAGGTGTTAAATTATCTATGCCATTCCTTTCCACAAAGGATGAAGCTGATATTCGCTTTGGTTGCCAAAATGATGTAGATTTTATCTTTGCTTCTTTTACACGTCGTGCTTCTGATGTTAACGCAATCAGAAAGATTTGTATCGAAGAAGGAAAACCACGTATTAACATTATTGCAAAGATAGAAAACCAAGAAGGTTATGACAATATTGATTCTATTCTAGAAGCAGCTGATGGTGTTATGGTTGCTCGTGGTGATTTAGGTGTAGAAATTCCTACAATGTTAGTTCCTGTTTACCAAAAGCATATCATTCGTCAAGCAAATATCGTTGGTAAACCAGTTATCACAGCTACACATATGCTTGATTCTATGACACACAATCCTAGATGTACTAGAGCTGAAGCATCTGATGTATGCAATGCTGTATTAGATGGTTCTGATGGTGTTATGTTATCTGCTGAAAGTGCTGCAGGTGATTATCCAGTAGAAGCTTGTGAAACAATGAGTGAAATTGCTGAAGAAGCAGAAAAGATTCTTCCATATAGAGAAAGATTAGATTGGTTAAAGACAACAAGTAATAAGACAGTTCAAGATGCAGTTTCTATTGCAATTTCTGATGCTACATTAACATTAGATAATATTGGTGCAATCGTTGCATTTACACAAGGTGGAACAACTGCTCGTCGTATTTCTAAGTTCAGACCTAATGTACCAATTATTGCGGTAACATTTACAAAGGATACACAACATAAGCTAGAATCTTATTGGGGTGTTATTCCAGTTGTATCTGATGTACACAATACATTAACAAATGATGATGATCTTGCATCATTGTTCGCAAAAGATTTTGGTGTAAAACCTGGTCAATTGATTATCATTTCTGCAGGCTATCCAACAGGTGAAGGTTCTGCAAATATGATGAAGATCGTTGAAGTGAAATAATTCCTAAAAACAGAAGTACTCTTAGATGTGTTATCATTTAAGAGTATTTTTTGGAGGTAATCATGAAAATTACATATTATGGACATTCTTGCTTCTTTGTAGAACATCAAAATCAATCAATTCTGTTTGATCCGTATGCAGATGCATCTGTTCCGGGATTACAACTACCAAATGATATCACCACTGATCAAGTATATTGTTCTCATGATCATGCAGATCACAATGCATCAAATCTTGTTTCTAATAAGAATCTTGATCCTTGGAATAATCAATTTCTTGAAGTTCCACATGACCATCATAATGGCACGAAACGTGGCTTTTCTAAGATTACAAGTATTTTGATTGATGGGGTCAAAATCGTTCATTTAGGGGATATCGGAAGGATTCCTACAGAGGATGAATGTGCATTCTTAAAGGATACGACGATATTAATGATTCCAGTAGGTGGATATTATACGATTGATTCTTTAGAAGCAAATCAAATCATTCAAACAATGAAACCATCTTTAACGATTTTAATGCATTATAGAGATGAGAATATTGGTTATGATGTTTTAGAAGATATTGAAAGTGTCATGCTGAAGATTTCTCATGTACAAAGATATGATACTTCTACAATAGAAATAACAGAACAATTACTAAAACAAAATTCAATTATCACTTTAAAGCCAAAACAAAAATAAGAACATTCAAATGAATGCTCTTATTTTTTTCTAGTATAAGATTGTCTTGCTTTGACTTTTGCTTGAATTTCTTCCATCGCAGCTTTTTGATTTAATATAATTGGAATAACGATTGGATTACGATTTGTTTTCTTAAAGAGATATGGTTCTAATGAAGAACGAATACAATTCTTTAATTCACCAAAAGTTGTTCTTTGTTGCATCTTTTTCTTTAAAGCATCATATACGATCAATTCTGCTTCTTTTAATAAAGTTTGTGATTCTTTGATATAAACAAATCCACGAGACACGATATTTGGTCTACATAAGATTTTGTTATATCTTGAATCAATTGTAACAATTACAGCTACCAAACCATTTTCTGCTAAGATTCTTCTATCTTTAATAACAGATGTACTTAAACCAGAAGCATCATTTCCATCTACATAGATTGCATCTGTTTGGATACGTTCTTTTGCTTCAAATACTTCTTCATTTCTTAATACAAGTACATCACCATTTGCACAAACGAAACAATTCTCTTCTGGAACTCCAGTTGTCATTGCGGTTTGAACATGTTGAACCAACATCTTATATTCACCATGATTTGGCATAAAATATTTAGGTTTAATTAAATTCAACATTAACTTCTGTTCTTCTTGAGGAGCATGTCCAGTTGTATGGAAAGAAGTTAATGGGGAGTTTGTTACAACATTTGCGCCAACTCTTGTTAATTGGTTAATGACACCACCTACAGATACGCCATTTCCTGGAATTGGATTGGATGAGAATAAAACGGTATCACCAGGTAAAATCTTGATGAAACGATGTGTTCCATTCGCAATCCTACTCAATGCTGCCATAGGTTCTCCTTGAGAACCAGTACAAACGATACAAATCTGATTTGGTGATAATGTATTCAATTCATTTCCAGTAATGAAAGAAGAATCAGGAATATTGATATAACCAAGTCTTCTACCAATTTCTAGAACGTTTTCCATACTTCTGCCAAAGACTGCAACTTTTCTATTACAAGCAACAGCTGCTTCAAGAATCTGTGCTAAACGATATGTGTTAGAAGCAAAAGTAGAAACAATTAAACGACCAGGAGTCTTTGCCATTTGTTCATTGATGGATTGTGCAACTTTTCCTTCTGAAATAGACCAACCTGGTACAGAAGAGTTTGTAGAGTCACTCATCAATAAAGTTACACCAATCTGACCAATATACGCCATTTTTTGATAATCAGAATTCTTTCCAACAGGTGTTAAATCAAATTTAAAGTCACCAGTTTCAAAGATTCTACCATTTGGTGTATTAACTAATACACCATAAGAATCAGGAATGGAATGGACTGTATCAACAAAACCAATTGTAAAATATTTTGTTCTGATACGCGTTTCTTCTGAATTAATTTCACGAATCTTCACACTTCTTAACATGTGATGTTCATCTAATTTTTTCTCAATCAATGCCTTTGCGAAAGGACCAGCCCAAATTTCTTTGATTCTTACTTGTTTTAAGAAAAAAGGTAATCCACCAATGTGATCTTCATGACCATGTGTAATAACTAATGCTTTGATCTTTTCTTGATTTTGCTGCAAATAAGAAAAATCTGGAATGACATAATCAACACCTAATAAGCCACTTTCCGGAAACATAACACCGCAATCAATGATGATGATTTCATCATCGTGTTCTACGCAATACATGTTTTTACCGATTTCTCCAAGTCCTCCCATAGCGTAGACAAGAGTATCTGTTTTATGGTTGATAATTACTTCTTTTTCTTCCGCAATCTCTGAATAACGAACGTTATTTCGAGTGCTTTTTCTTCTTGTTTTTGTTTCACTCATTATTATAATTTCTCCATATTAAAAACTACATAATACTTTATAAGGCAAAAATATTATAACATTATTTTATTTGAAAATAACAAGAAGCTCATTATATTACAAGAGCTCCTTCAATTTCTTTAAATGGTTCATTTGCGTTAATACGATCATAGAATAAAGTTCCTGAAAAATGATCGATTTCATGTTGTAGAACAATCGCTAAATAACCTCTAGCACGAATTGTAATATCAGAATTCGTACATAAATCAAATGCTTTTACAGTTACTCTAGCACTACGAACAACATATCCTTCATGTTGTTCAACAACAGATAAACAACCTTCACCACCATGCAAATACGCTTTTTGTACAGAAGAAGAAACAATTTTTGGATTTACTAACATATATTCAAAATGTTCTGGTTCTCCATTTTTATCTAAATCATCTACTACAACAGCAGTCATTTGCTTTTTCACACCAACTTGAATTGCACTGATTCCAACTGCGGGTCTTAAATTGAATTTTTCTGCTTTTTCTTCATCTGTGCTATCTTTAACATACTGCAACATTTCTCTCAAAAGTGTTTCGTCTTCTTGGCATAATGGCAAAGAAACGACTTCGCTTTTTTCGCGAATGATTGGATCTGTGTCTTTAACAATCGTATCATTATTTATTAACATAAAAAAACCTCCTTAGTATTCTAATCATATGCGATAAAAATGTCAAAATGATGTTACAATATTTTCCATGACAAACGAAAGAAAAAAATTGAAATTCAAAAAAGGTCTTTTTTCCTTTTTGATGAGTAGTGGAAGTGATCTATTGATTCATTTAGCAATGTTCGCTTTGATGATCTATGGAACATTAATGATAGGATCTGCATCTATGGGACTAGCAGTTAGTTCTCCTTCTTATTTAGTTAAGACAGTTGTCAAACAAATTGTGTTTGTAGTATTTGGCTATTTTGTAATGTGTAAACTTTCAAACTGGTTTCGATTAGAAAGATTAAAAAGTAAAAAATTTCCAATTGTTATTATTGGTATGGAAGTTCTATTGATTTCTTGTATTGCCTTTAGTGCTTCAGGTGGTGCGCATGCTTGGATTCGTATTCCTTTTCCTGGCATGGAAGTATCTTTGCAACCAAGTGAATTTGCGAAAATTATCAGTGTATTGATCGTTGCGGCGTATTTAGGAGATGTGAAAAAAGTTTATCCAAGAAAACGTGATCTATTTGTTCGACCATTATTATTCATTGGAATTTATTTGGCAACCGTTCTTGTTATACAACATGATTTTGGTTCTATGGCTGTTATATTTTTGATTGTTTGTGTTTGTTTGTTAATTCCAAACAATCCACAAGCAAAACCTTTTCAATTTTTTTTGAGAGGTGCCTTTTGGGTGATGGTAGCTTTAGCAATCTTTATTCTTTCTCCTTTAGGAACACATTTGATTGAAAGTATGCCATTTTTATCCACATACCAAAAGAATCGTTTCTTATCTGCAGTCAATCCTTTTCAAGATATTTATGGATCATCCTATCAAATTGTAAAAGGCCTTGTTTCATTTGCGGATGGAGGGTTGCTTGGTGTTGGATATGGTAATTCCGTTCGTAAATATACAGATTTTCCTGCAGCGAATACCGATTTTATTCTTGCGATATTAGTTGAAGAATTAGGATTTGTAGGCTTTTTGATTTTGATTGCCTTATATAGTTTGATTATTTTTAGATTGTTATATTTCGCAATGAAAATTAAAAATGAGAAGGCAAAGATCATCTTGACTGGTACTGCAATGTATTTTGTTGTGCATTGTTTCTTTAATATAGGAGGTGTTACAGGATTGATTCCTCTAACAGGTGTTCCTTTATTAATGATTTCTTCAGGTGGTTCCTCAACAATGTCAATTATGTTTATGGTTGGAATTGCACAAGCTGTTATATCACAATACAACAGAAAGGAAATTGAATGAGAATTATTGCGGGTAAGTATTCATCTAGAAAACTGGAAACAAAAAAAGGTAATACGACTAGACCAACATTAGATAAAGTAAAAGAAGCAATCTTTTCTTCCTTAGGGAGTTATTTTGATGGAGGGTATGGATTAGATCTATATGCTGGTAGTGGTGCAGTGGGTTTAGAAGGATTATCGAGAGGTTTAGATTTTGTTTATTTTTCGGATAATGATCGAGAAGCATGTCAAATCATCAAAAAGAATATTGATTCTTTAGGTGTTTCTAGTCAAACAAAGTTATATCCAGTGAATGATATGAAGATGTTAAAAATCATGAAAGAAGAAGGGATTCAATTTCGATTTGTATATTTAGATCCACCATATAAAAAACAAAAAAATCTTCAAGTTTTAAAATTTCTAGATGAGAATAATATGATCAAAGAAAATGGGGTTGTTGTGATTGAATCTTTAAAAGAAGAGAGCTATCAATATGATTATCTTACACATTTAAATTATCAAAAAGAAGCCATTTACGGTATTATGAAAATTACGTATTATAAGCATGTTTAACGCATGCTTTTCTTATGAAAATTTTTGAAAAAAATTAGCACTCAAAGCTTGACTCTGCTAACGATTGGGTATACTATACTAGCAGGCTCGAAATAAGAGTGCTAAAGGAGGTGTATGAAGTGCTAACGCCAAGAAGAATAGAAATCTTTAAAGTAGTTGTAGATGATTTTATTCAAAATGCAGAACCTGTTGGATCAAAAACATTACAACAAAAATACAATCTTCCTTACTCAAGTGCAACGATTCGTAATGATTTGCAAGCTTTGGAAGAAATGGGATATCTAGAAAAAACACATACATCTTCAGGAAGAATTCCATCAACATTAGGTTATAAATTCTATTGTGAGAATTTATTAAATGAATCTGGAATGGATGAAAAGATGGAAGTCGCTATCAAAGATGCATTTGAGACAAGTAATCTCAATATGGAAGAAGCCATCCAACAAAGTTGTCAGATTTTAAGTGATATGACAAATATGACAAGTGGTGCAATTGGACCAGATGCATCTACACAAACTTTGGAACATATCAAACTATTTCCAATTGACGAAAGAAATGCAGTTTGTGTATTTATTACAAATTCTGGACATACAGAAACGAAGAACTTTCATTTTGATGAAGATGTTCCATTTGCTGATATTGAAACTTGTACAGATATCTTAAATGAAAAACTGAAAGGGATTCCTGTAACAAGACTTGCGGAAAAGATGGAAGAAATCAAACCGGAATTAAGTGTTGTGGTAAAAAGACATGAGATGTTATTTACAGCATTTGTTAAAGCATTTATCAAATTTGCGAGTGATAACGTTTATTTTTCGGGAAAAGATAGAATGTTATATCAACCTGAATTTGAAGACATTAACAAATTAAAAAAGATGATGACTTTATTCAATGATTCGACTGTTTGGAAGAAAATGGATAAAGATGAAAATGCTGTAGCGATTTCAACAAGAAGTGGAGCAGAGCTAACTTGGTTCAATGATGTAGCAGTCGTTCGTAGCAAATTTAAAGTTGGTGATGATGAAACTGGCGAATTCATGGTTATAGGACCTAGCAGAATGAATTATGACAAAGTTGTCAGCATGGTGAAATATGCTGCAAGGATGATAGAAAAAATGTACAACGTAGGAGGTGATGATAGTGAGTGAAGAAATGAAGAAAGAAAATGAAAATGAAGAAGTAACAAATGAAGAAACTGTCGTTACTGAGGAAGAAAACAAAGAAACAGAAACAACGGAAGAAGATGAAGTTACAAAATTAAAAGAAGAGCTCGCAAAAAAAGATGAAGAAATTGCGAAGCTGAAAAATGCTTATGCGATGGCATATGCAGATACAGAAAATACTAGAAAGAGATTGATCAATGATTATGAAACAAAACAAAAATATCATATCCAATCTTTCGCAAAAGAAGTATTACCTGTATTAGACAATTGTGAAAGAGCATTGGCACAAGCAACGCAAGATGAAGCCTACCGCAAAGGTGTAGAGATGATTTACAATCAATTGAAAACTTGTCTTGAAAAAGAAGGTGTAACAGAAATTGAAGCAGTAGGACAACCATTCGATGGAAATTGGCACCAAGCATTGATGAGCGAAGCAAAAGAAGGTGTTGAACCAGGAATGGTTACAGAAGTTTTACAAAAAGGATATAAATTAAAAGACCGTATCTTAAGAGCGGCTATGGTCAAGGTTAGTGAATAACTAGGAGGTAAAGAATATGAGTAAGATTATTGGTATTGATTTAGGTACAACAAATAGCTGTGTAGCTGTAATGGAAGGTAATGAAGCAAAGGTTATTGCTAACCCAGAAGGAAATCGAACAACACCTTCCGTCGTTGCTTTCAAAAATGGTGAACGTATCGTTGGTGATGCTGCAAAGAGACAACTCATCACAAATAAGAACACTGTATATTCTATTAAACGTTTGATGGGTACAGATCAAAAAACAGAATTAGAAGGAAAAGAATACACACCACAGGAAATCTCTGCAATGATTCTTTCTTACTTGAAAGATTATGCTGAAGCTTATTTAGGTGAAAAAGTTGATAAAGCAATTATCACTGTTCCTGCTTACTTCAATGACGCACAACGTCAAGCAACAAAAGATGCAGGTAAAATTGCAGGTTTGAATGTTGAAAGAATCATCAATGAACCTACAGCTGCTGCTTTAGCTTTCGGCTTTGATAAAGATCAAAATGATGAATTCAAGATTCTTGTTTACGATTTAGGTGGTGGTACATTCGATGTATCGATTCTTGATATCGCAGATGGTACATTTGAAGTATTAGCTACTTCTGGTGATACTCATCTTGGTGGTGATGATTTTGATAACAAGATCATTGATTGGTTAGCTGATAACTTCAAGAAAGAACACAACATTGATTTGAAGGCTGATAAGATGGCTCTTCAAAGATTGAAGGAAGCTGCTGAAAAGGCAAAGAAAGATTTATCTGGTACAGTTCAAACACAGATTTCCTTACCATTTATCTCTGCAGGTGCTGAAGGTCCTTTACACTTAGAAGCTACATTAACAAGAGCACAATTTGATGCTTTAACAAAGGATCTTGTTGATAGAACGTTGATTCCTGTAAGAAATGCATTAAAGGATGCTGGATTAAATGCATCTGATCTATCACAAGTATTACTTGTTGGTGGTTCTACACGTATTCCAGCTGTACAAGAAGCTGTTAAGAATGAATTAGGAAAAGAACCTAATAAGTCTGTTAACCCTGATGAATGTGTAGCTTTAGGTGCTGCAATTCAAGGTGGTGTATTATCTGGTGATGTAAAACAAGATGTATTACTTCTTGACGTTACACCATTAAGCTTAGGTATTGAAACACTTGGTGGTGTTATGACTGTATTAATTCCAAGAAATACAACAATTCCAACAAGCAAGTCTCAAGTATTCTCTACAGCTGCTGATAACCAACCTGCAGTAGATATCCATGTATTACAAGGTGAAAGACCAATGGCAGCAGATAACAAGACACTTGGTAATTTCCAATTAGATGGTATTGCACCTGCTAGACGTGGTGTTCCACAAATCGAAGTTAAATTTGATATCGATGTAAATGGTATCGTTAAAGTATCTGCATTAGATAAGGGTACAAATAAAGAACAACATATCACAATTCAAAACTCTTCTGGTTTGAGTGATGATGAAATTGATAGAATGGTCAGAGAAGCTGAAGAACACAAGGCTGAAGATGACAAGCGTAAAGAAGATATCGAAACTAAGAACAAGGCTGAAGCATTTGTAAATCAGATTGATGAAACATTAAAGAGTGACAATGCGAATGTTTCTGAAGAACAAAAAGCTGAAGTTAAGAAGTTAAGAGATGAATTACAAGAAGCTATCGATAAGAATGATATGGATACGCTAAAGACAAAGATGGAAGCTTTAGAACAAGCTGCTAATACAATGGCACAACAAATGTACCAACAACAAGGTGCACAAGCTGATCCTTCCGCTAACAATACATCATCTTCATCTAATGATGATGTTGTAGATGCTGATTTCAAAGAAAAGAATTAATCATGAAGAATGCGGAATCTATTTTCCGCATTCTTGTTTCCAAAGACAAGGAGGTGCTGTATGGCAGATAAGCGTGACTATTATGAGGTACTTGGCGTATCGAAAAATGCAACAGATGATGAAATTAAACGAGCTTATCGTAAGCTTGCGAAAAAATATCATCCGGATTTAAATAAAGAACCAGATGCTGCTGAAAAGTTTAAAGAAGTCAATGAAGCAAATGAAGTCCTTTCTGATCCAAAGAAAAGACAAGCATATGATCAATTTGGCTTTGCGGGAGTTGATCCACAAGTTGCAGGTGGTGCAGGAGGTTTCTCAGGGTTTTCAGGATTCTCCAGTGGAGGATTTGAAGATCTAGGAGACATTTTTGGAGATATCTTTGGTAGTGGAATGGGAGGATTTTCTTCCTCTTCTAGAAGTTATCGTAAACAAGGTCCTACAAAAGGTGAAGATGTATTTAGAAGAATGTCGGTATCTTTTATGGATGCATGTTTTGGAAAGACAGAAACATTGAACTTAACATTTGATGAACAATGTTCACATTGTCATGGAACAGGTGCTGAAAGTCCAAGTGATGTAGAAGATTGTCCTAGATGTCATGGAACAGGTGTTATTGATACTGTTCAAAGAACGATGTTTGGAACAATGCGTACACAAAATGTTTGCCCAGATTGTCGTGGTAGTGGGAAACATGTAAAGCGTGTTTGTCATCAATGTAATGGACAAGGCTATATTCGTAAAACAACACCTGTTGAAATTAAGATTCCTGCTGGTATTTCTAGTGGACAACAATTAAGAGTTGCTGGGAAAGGGAATCGTGGTAGCAATGGTGGTCCTAATGGTGATCTATTCATTGAAGTAAATGTACAACCACATAGATTCTTCGCTAGAGATGGGAAAGATATTTACTTGGATATTCCAGTCAGTGCAGTTGATGCAACGATTGGTACAAGTGTAGATGTTCCTACCATTGAAGGAGATGTCACAATGAAGATTCCAGCTGGTACTCAAGATGGAACAAAGTTGAGACTAAAGAATAAAGGTGTTGTTGATCTTAGAGGTGGCAAGAAGGGTGATGAAATCGTAACCGTTCGTATCAAAGTCAATGATAATATGTCCAAAAAAGAAAGAGACCTTTATAAGCAATTACAAGATATTCAAAACAATGAGAAGAGTGAAACACTCTGGTCAAAGTTTAAAAAGCAATTCAGTTAACTAACTGAAAGGAGGTAGAATCATGAATCCAGAAATCATGACAGAAATACTCCAACAGATTATTAACAATGCGATTACAAAAGCACAGGAAAATCATAACAGTCTCGTCACGGTAGAACATGTTCTCTGTGCTATGGCAGAAGATGATAACCTGGATGGAATATTTCAAAGAATAAATGTTCCAAAATCTAAATTCTTAACAATCGTAAAAAATGCAATGAATGCTCAAGCAACAGTTGAAGGAGCGAATGAGCTTTCTATGGATCGTTATCTTCAACAAGCGTATCAAAAAGCAATGGATTATATGAAAAAGCTTGGAGATACCTATATGAGTACAGCAGATTTATTGATTGGTATCTTTGAAACAAATGCACCAATTGTTAATGAATTGATGCAAAAATGTAATTTTACATTACGTGATTTGATCAAAGCAGAAAATGAAAGAAGAGGAGGTATGAAGATGGATGAAAAAACAAATGAATCCCAACTTGATGCCCTCAGCAAATATGGTAGGGATTTAGTACAAGAAGTAAAAGATCATAAAATTGATCCAGTCATTGGTAGAGATGAAGAAATTAGACGTGTCATCGAAATCTTATCTCGTAAAACAAAAAACAATCCTGTATTGATTGGTGAACCAGGTGTTGGTAAAACAGCAATCTGTGAAGGATTGGCACAACGAATTTATCATGATGAAGTTCCGGAAGGATTAAAGAATAAAAAGCTTATTGAATTAGATATGGGCTCTTTGATCGCTGGTGCGAAATATCGTGGAGAATTTGAAGAAAGATTAAAAGGTGTTTTAAAACAAGTACAACAAGCAAATGGAGATATCATTCTATTCATAGATGAAATTCATAATCTTGTGGGTGCTGGTAAAACAGAAGGTAGCATGGATGCCGCAAACCTTTTAAAACCACTTTTAGCACGTGGTGAATTAAGATGTATTGGTGCTACGACATACAACGAATATCGTCAATACATTGAAAAAGATAGAGCGTTAGAAAGACGTTTCCAAAAAGTACAAGTCAATGAACCAACAGTTGATGATACGATTGCGATTTTAAGAGGCTTAAAAGAACGTTTTGAAAATTATCATCATGTTAC
The DNA here is from genome assembly GCA_963650865.1 of Eubacterium sp. AM49-13BH. Classification (GTDB taxonomy): domain Bacteria; phylum Bacillota_I; class Bacilli_A; order Erysipelotrichales; family Erysipelotrichaceae; genus Bulleidia. The sequence continues at coordinate 43,708 of CAVJMM010000010.1, forward strand.
GATTAAAGACGAAGCATTGGTATCTGCCGCTAAACTTTCTGATCGTTATATTACAGATCGTTTCTTACCAGATAAAGCAATCGATCTTGTAGATGAAGCGTGTTCTTCAATTCGTGTAGAATTAGATTCTATGCCTACAGAACTTTATGAGTTAGATCGTAAACAAAAGCTATTAGATATGGAATTGAAATCTTTAAAGAAAGAAAAAGATGAAAAGTCATTATCTAGAAAAGCAGAAATTGAAAAAGAACTTGCGGATGTGAATGAAAAACTTGAAGCTGGTATTTCAAAATGGAATGCTGAAAAAGAAAGTGATAAGTCCATTGCTTCTTATCAAAATGAACTGGAAGAAGCAAAGCGTCAATATGATTTAGCTAGAGAAAAGAATGATTATGATAAAGCTGGTCAATTGTTATATTCAACAATTCCTGCTCTAGAAAAGAAAATCAAAGATTCTATGAATGCAGATACAGATGATTCTTCTAATACGATGTTAAAACGTGTTGTAGATGAAGAAGAAATCAATAACATTGTTTCTAGATGGACGCATATTGATATCTCTCGTTTAAAGAGTTCTGAAAAAGAAAAGATTCTTCATTTGAAAGATTTCTTAAAACAAAGAGTTATGGGACAAGATGAAGCATTGGAATTAGTAACAGATGCAATCATGCGTTCCAAAGCAAATATTCAAGATGAAAATAGACCACTTGGTTCATTCTTATTCTTAGGACCTACAGGTGTTGGTAAAACAGAAGTCGCCAAAGCACTTGCGGAACAATTGTTTGATGATGAATCAAATATTGTAAGAATCGATATGAGTGAATATATGGAAAAGTTTAGTGTTTCTAGATTGATTGGTGCTCCTCCAGGATATGTAGGTTATGAAGAAGGTGGTCAATTAACAGAAGCTGTTCGTAGACATCCATATTCCATTGTACTTTTAGATGAAGTTGAAAAAGCACATCCAGATGTATTTAATATCTTATTACAGATATTAGATGATGGAAGAATCACTGATTCTAAGGGTGTAACAGTTGATTTTAAGAATACGATCATTATTATGACAAGTAATCTTGGTAGTGAGTTTGCTTTTGATGAAGATGAACAAGAACGTAAGAAGAATTATGAAAATGCAGTACATAATTTCTTTAAACCAGAATTTGTCAACCGTATTGATGAAATCATTGTATTCCATTCATTAGATGTAGAAGTACAAAAGAAGATTGCGGATAAATTCTTAGCTTTACTTGCGAATAGACTCAAAGAGAAAGATATTACGTTAGAAGTTACTGATAAGGCAAAGGATAGAATCATACAATTAGGTGTTGATACACATTTGGGTGCAAGACCTATGAGAAGACATATCCAACGTAACATTGAAACAGAAGTTGCGAAATTAATATTATCTACAGATAACATCGCAAATAAAACAATTGTTGTGGATGCAGATGATCATCAATATTTGTTCTCTGTTAAATAAGCATTGTTCTTCGGAATAATGCTTTTTTTTGTTGCGTGTATGAAAAGTTTATGGTACTTTCTTAATTGTCGGTTTTCTATCGGTTATTTTTAAAGTGGATAGTATGAAGAAAGAATATAAGAAAATCTTAAAAACAATTTTAGCTATTTCTATGATGATATTAATTTCATCAACTTTTACAGGATGCCAAAAACAAGTTAATGAAATGATCAATACAAAAGAAAAGATTATTGTTGGAATTGACAAATTTGAACCTTACAGTTATTTGGACCTCAATGGAAACTATGTAGGTGTAGATATTGAACTCGCAACTAGTGCATTTGATGAAATGGGATATGACCCAGAGTTTCAATTTATTTCATGGGAAGATAAAGATGAATATTTGAAAGATGGAACAATTGATTGCATTTGGAGCTGTTACTCTATGACGGATCGAGAAGAGAAATATACTTGGGCAGGTCCTTATCTGTATTCTCGACAAGTGATTGCAGTAAAAAAAGAAAGTTCTATTTACGCGTTAGAAGATTTAAAAGATAAAAGAGTTGGTGTACAAGCTACAACAAAAGCAGAGAATTTATTTTTACATGTGATTGATTCTTCTTTACCTGAAGTGCAGTATGTGAATAGTTTTTCTTCTACAGAAGAATTGTTTGCGGTATTAAGAAAAGGATATGTAGATGCAATTGCAGGACATGAAGCTTTGATTAATAAAGTCGTTAGTAATTATCCAGAAGCATATCGTATCTTAGAAGAAAGTCCATACGTATCGGAAATTGGTGTAGCTTTTCTTAAGGGAACACATGAAGAATTTGCAAATTCTTTAACAGATGTTTTAAATTCTTTAAAAGATGATGGTACGATTCAATCTATTGCTAAAAAATATGGATTAGATGCTGAAAAAGTTGTTCATGGAGGTGAAGAATGAATTTTAAAAATTTCAAAGATAATTCTCGCTCCATACTGCTTTTTACTTTAGTATTTATTGGATTTCTATTATTTTGTGCTTTTTCTACATTGGATAGAAAATCACTTATTAAGTCTCTTGATGAAACGAGTGATTTCGTAAAACTTAGAATTGAACAATATGATACTTATTTGACAAATGATCAAGTAAAAAGTTTGATTCGACTTTTAGATAAAACAACAGAGTTGAGTGATAATATTTTATATTGGGATTCATTAGATGAAGAAAATCTAAATGCATATGTTACAAAACAAAGAATTACAGATGCATTTCTATTAGATGATCAATGTAATGTTGTATTACAAGCATCAAATAATGCAGATATTCAGCAAACATGCATGGAATTGATTGCAAGTTCTTATATTCAAGATATTTTAAATTATCCACAAAAAACATATACAACACGTATTAAACAAGATCATCATATTTATGATATTGCTGCAGTAAGTAGAAATGATGCACAAGGTATTATTATGACTTTTGTTGAAAAAGATCAACCTGGTCAAGAGAATGGTGATATTTTAATTGATACTTTGTTTGAAGATTTTCCATTTGAACTAGATGGAACAGTTCTTGTATGCCAAGATGATACGATTGTTAGTTCCAATGAAACGAAATATATTTCTAAAACAATAGAAGAATGTAAAGAAACATATAATTTAAAATACCAAACAGACTTTGAAGGAATCATTACGATGCGTTCAAAAATAAATGGTTGGTATGGAAAGAAAGATGCAACAGGACAATATACGATTTATATCTTTTTTCCTGCTTCTCAAGTGTTTTTAAAACGAAATATTATATGTGGTGTCTATGTGTTGGTAGCATTCTTAATTTATATTCTTCATATCTTTGGGAAAAGTAATGCAGAAAAACGCTTATTAGAACAGCAACAAAAACGTTTACGTATCATAAATGCGATTGGTAGAGCGTATTCTTCTATCACATTGGTTGATTTGAAAAGACAGACAGTTGAAATTATAAAAAGTATATATTCAATTGATCAAAATCATACGATTGATAAATTGTCTAAGACGTATCAAAAACAACGCGTAACAGAAATTGTTGCTGAAGATTATCGTAAAGAATATCTTTCTTTTATTGATATGACAACAGTTGTAGAAAGATTAGGGAATAATGATTCTTTATCCTATACATGTCAATTAACAAATGGAAAATGGATGTTATCTTTAATCGTTCCTCAAAGATATGATGAGCAAGGAAATATCGATGCAGTGTTAGTTGCGAATCGAGATGTCACAAAACAAAAAGAACATGAGCTAGAACAAGATAAAAACTTAAGAAATGCATTAGCTTCTGCAGAACACGCAAATAAAGCGAAAACGATTTTCTTGAATAACATGTCTCATGATATTCGTACACCAATGAACGCTATCATAGGATTTACAGCTTTAGCAGTAACACACATCGATAATAAAGAACATGTTTTAGAATTTCTTAAAAAGATCAATACCTCAGGAAAACATTTATTAAGTTTAATCAATGATATTTTAGATATGAGTCGTATTGAAAGAGGAAATGTAAAGATTGAAGAAGTAGAAACACATTTGCCAGATGTATTACATGATTTACGAGCAATCATTCAAGGGAATATTGGTGGAAAACAACAAGATCTATACATTGATACACAAGATGTTATTCATGAAGATATCATTACAGATAAGTTAAGATTAAATCAAGTTCTGTTAAATATCATGAGTAATGCAGTGAAATTTACACAAGTAGGCGGAACAATTAATGTTCGTATCTCAGAAAAACCAAGTGAAAGAGAAGGATATGGAATTTATGAATTTCGGATTAAAGATAATGGAATTGGAATTGATAAAGAATTTCAAGAACATATTTTTGATTCATTCGCAAGAGAAAGAACAGTTACAGAAAGTGGAATTCAAGGTTCTGGTCTAGGATTAGCAATTGCGAAAAATATTATTGATATGATGGGTGGAACCATTGTTTTAAACAGTGAAAAAGGAAAAGGTTCTGAATTTGTTGTAACTTTAGAATGTAAGTTTGCGGAGACACAACAAAACTATGATTCAATTCCAGAACTAGAAGGTGTAAGAGCATTAGTTGTAGATGATGATGTAAATACATGTATGAGTGTCAGTAAGATGCTTCGTAAATTAGAAATGAAAACGGATTGGACAACTTCTGGAAAAGAAGCTGTCATACGTGCAAAAGAAGCCTTTGAAGAACAACAAGCATTTGGGGTTTATATCATTGACTGGATGATGCGTGATATGAATGGAATAGAAATAGTTCGTAGAATTCGTAGAGTGATAGGGGATGATACACCAATCATTATTTTGACAGCATATGATTGGACGGATATTGAAGCAGAAGCTAGAGAAGCTGGAGTTACAGCGTTTATTGCCAAACCATTATTTATGTCTGAGTTACGTGATGTTTTAAAAAGTCCAATGAAACAAAATACTAAAATAGAAATTAAACATTCTAAGGTACATAAAGGAAAAAAGATTCTTTTAGTAGAAGATAACGAACTCAATCGTGAGATTGCAGTTACAATCTTAGAAGATGCAGGTATGATCGTAGATACGGCAAATGATGGAACAGATGCAGTTGAAAGAATGGTATCTGCAACAGAAGATCAATATGATCTAATACTGATGGATATTCAAATGCCTAAAATGGATGGTTATACTGCTACAAAAGAAATTCGAACTTTAAATAACAATAAAAAAGCAAATATCCCAATTGTAGCGATGACTGCGAATGCTTTTGAAGAAGATAAAGAAAAAGCTTTAAAAACAGGCATGAATGGTCATTTAGCAAAACCAATTAATATCGATATGATATTAGATATGATGGATGAAATATTTGGTTGAAAAAAGAATCGTGTTTTATTTGCGATTCTTTTCTTTATGTTCAATTCTTTCTAAAATGATTTTTAGTAACTCAGCTTTATCCCTAAAGACTTCGCGGAAATAGTAGTTTTCCCAAGTATTAGGATGTTTCAACATCAGTCGAATTTTACGGTAGTCCGTTTATAGTTTGTATTTCATAAAATGGAATCTTTTTTTATATTATAAGAATTTCAATGCGTGCGCCTGTAAGAAGAAATGAAGTAG
>CAVJMM010000011.1:0-46011 GCA_963650865.1 Eubacterium sp. AM49-13BH
AACCAGAGGGCGCTGTGAACGTCCGTGCTGGAAAGAACTATGATGCCACCTGTGCACCATGGTACTCTGGAAAGCGGAAACCCCGTCTGATTCGCATCAGCGGGTCAGTCGGGGTAATTCATTTTCCATGGTCATGTCCTCCAAAATATTAGAATTTATTATGCCATTGCAAGTTTTGTTATACAATTAAATTCTTGCTTTTAATCATCCTTTTGTGATATTGATCCAATCAAAACGGTCCGTATATCTTTCCGCATTTTCCCATATCACAATATCTGGTGCATAACTATCTAGATCATACATATGATAAGACCATACACCAACAGATTGTACGTCCGCAAAGTAATTGGAAAGTAATGGTTGTAATACATCTGCGAACGAATCACCAATAATCAAAACTCGCTTGTCTGATTTTTTTGTTGTATCAATTGTACTAACATCTAATTGATATTGTGTATCTTCATTAAAGATATCTTGCATTTCACAAAGTGCAGCCAAATCACCAGAATAATTATCATTGATTACATTGAATTTCACTTTATCTAAAGAGTCTTTTTGTCCTATTAATACAGATAATACTGTTTGTGAGGCAACAAATGCTCCAATCTCATTAAAATGTGTATCTGTACTATAATAAACTTGATATTTTGATTTGGCGTCAATTAGATCTTGTTTACAATTAATGACACCTAGATCTGAATTATTTTGTAAATAATCCATAAATATATCCGTCTTTGTTGTAGTATCACTTCTTTCAATACTGTCAGGCATATATTCAGGATAAACATTGGATTTGTTTGGAATCGACATCACATAGAATTCTTTTCCATAACTATTAAAGAGTTGTTTATATTGTTCAAGTTTACTTGTGATACTCGCCATTTGTTCATCACTATAATGATTGATACCTTGATAATCACTGATTGGATCACCATCATCCGTCGCCTTATAAAATAACCAATCTTCTTTCCCTAATAAAACTTGCGTTGATTCAATAGAAATCCCCATACTTGCAGCTTTGGATATTTTGGTTGCAGCTTTTGCGCCTTCTTCTTTCCCAGCTAAGTCATTTGTAAAGTCGTTTACTAGATCTGTAACTTTATTGGAACTTTCTTCACGATTCTTTTCTTTTTCTAATTCATGCCCTTTATTTACATCAGATACTTCTTCTTTTGGAGAAAACAAACCAATCGTCTTTTTTACAATTGTCGTACCAGTAACTCCAAGAATCGTTAAACTAAATACCAATGTTACAATCATTTCTCTAAAATATCTTTTCATATTCTGCACCTCTAGAAGTTAAAGTAAATAAATGGATTATACGCATTTGAAAATATAAACATGATACTAATGATCAATATCGCACTCATTGCAATGATATAGATCCAACTATAGATCATATTTTTTCTTAGTTTGATATTACAATTATGTATGATTGGAAAACAACATAAGATTCCTAGAATTAAATAGATCCAATATCTTTGTAAATACTCTATAGATGCCGAATCTATGAAGCCTTTGCTACCAATGCCAATCATTGATAATAAATAACTTCCTGCTGCACGGATGGAATCACTTCTAAATAATACCCACCCTAGCATTACAAATAACATTGTATAAACACCCGCAAAACTTCCGAATTTTTCTTCTAGATGCGTATATTTTTCAATCACCAATAAAACAAAGTACATTAATCCCCATATAACAAATGTCCAATTTGCTCCATGCCATAAACCTGTTAGAGCCCATACAACAAACATATTAAAAATATGTCGAGGTACACTACATCTTGATCCGCCCAATGGAATATAAACATAATCTTTAAACCATGTTTGTAAGGACATATGCCATCTTCTCCAAAACTCTGTAATACTTTTGGAAATGTATGGATATCTGAAATTCTCTAAGAAATGAAAACCAAACATTCTTCCTAGTCCAATTGCCATATCAGAATACCCTGCGAAATCAAAGAAAATTTGTAAAGTATAGGCTATTGCTCCAAACCAAGCCATAAATATCGTTCGACTAGAAGCATTAAATGCCGCATCTGCAACAATGGCAAATTGATTAGCTAACAAAACTTTCTTTCCCAGTCCCACAATAAAACGATTTACGCCAATACTAAAACCTTTAAATGTTTCTTTACGATGTTCGATTTCATGTTCTATCGTTTCATAACGAACGATTGGTCCAGCAATCAATTGTGGAAACAAAGAAACATATAAACCTACGTACAATGGATTTTTCTGTGCCTGTACTTTTCCACGATATACATCAATGACATAAGAAAGTGATTGGAATGTATAAAATGAGATTCCAATTGGTAGGGCAATATTCAACAAAGAAAGATTCAAATGAAATATCGCATTTAAATTATTGATTAAAAAATCGGCATACTTAAAATAGGCAAGAACACAAATATCGATAACGACGATGCTCCCCCCCAGTAGGCGCGCGGCAAGTTGATTGTTTGCTTGTTTTGTTTTAGAAATTAGCATCGCAAATGTATAATGTAAGATGATCATTACAATCATCAAAATAATATTCTTTGGTTCTCCATATGCATAAAAAGCTAATGACATGATTAATAGAAATACATTCTTCGCAAATGTATGTTTTACTAAAAACAAATAATAGATCAAAACTGTAAATGGCAAAAACAGAAACAAAAAAGCTTCACTTGTAAATAACATAATCATTCCCCTTAAACAGCCTTATTTTACTATTAACTAAAGTATTAGAAAAGAGAATGCTTATCACATTCCCTCAATCATTACTTTTGGTATTGTATTGTTCCATCATTCTTCCAAATACTCTTTTCAGGAAGAACTCCTCTTACACAACTTGTTGGATATACTCTACTCTCTCTACCAATCACTGTTCCTGGATTCAATACACTATTACATCCTACTTCTACATGATCTCCTAACATTGCCCCAAACTTTTTGAGGCCAGTTTCGATTTCTTCGTGATTGACTTTATCATGCACAACAACCAATTTTTTATCACTTTTTACATTGGAAGTGATAGAACCTGCACCCATATGAGAATAATATCCTAAGATAGAATCACCTACATAGTTATAGTGTGGTGTTTGTACATGATCAAATAGAATGACATTCTTTAATTCACAACTATTTCCAACAACACAATCATCTCCAACAAGTGCAGAACCACGAATGAATGCACAATGTCTTACTTCTGTGTTCGCTCCAATGATACATGGTGCACCTAAATAAGCAGAAGGAAATACATGTGCTGTTTTATGTACCCATACATGTTCTTTGACTTCTTCAAATTCATCTTTTGGAAGTTGAGAACCTATTTCTAAAATTAGATCTTTAATTCCTTTTAAAGCTTCCCATGGATAAGTAAATTGTAATAAATAATCCTTTGCACGTGTATGTTCTACATCATATAAGTCTTGAATCGTATACATTGTTTATTCTCCTTCATCACTTTCTTCATAATCATAACTTTCATTCGATGATTCATCTTCATCATAACTATCCTCATTATAATCCGAATCATCACTAGAATCATCTACAGGGATATATTCTTCTTCATCTGAAGAATCATAAGATTGTTCATCCGTATCATAATTGGTTGTATCTTGATAGGTTGTACGTTGTAATACGATATGATCATCGGAATAGTCTGTTGTGATTTGACCATCTGGTAATTCTTGTTGCGTAATGGTTTCTCCATTGATTACTTTTTGAATTTCTTCTTTCACAAATTCAATTTGATTGTCATATGGATATACAACAGATAAATATTGTCCTGTTGCGGAAGCACATACTTCCATTCCCGTTTCTCCAGCTACATGGTAATTCACAATATTCCATTCAATGCCTTCATCTAATTGTTTTTGTGCCAACGCATAAATAGAATTACTTGATATATTTGTTAAGAATTGTCCACTTATTCCATCTAGCAATGAATTAAACTTTGTAATGACTTCTGAAGAAGTTAATTTATCAATAATTCCTTTCATGACTAATTGTTGATGCATATTTCTGCCAAAATCTCCATCTGGTAGATTTTCTCTTTCACGCACATACATCAATGCATAGTTCATATCTAGATCAATGTGTCCTTCTGGGAAATACATATCGTTGATTGCGGTAAAGGCATATGGATTATCTACAGAGATGCCACCAAGTGCCCAAATAATAGACATAAATGTCGTAAAGTTTACTACCACGTAGTTTGGAATTTCGATTCCATAGATATTTCCAAGTCCTTGTGTTGTATTTTCAATACCAACTAAACCTAAATGCGTTAACTTATCACGCTTATTATCATAATATGGATTTTGAACCCAAGAATCTCTTGGTAAGTTTACAATGAGGATTTGATGTGTATTTGGATTGACAGTGACTGTCATATCCACATCTGTTCTTCCTTGTAAAGAAAGTTCACCTTCCGTATCATTTCCTCCAAAGAAAATCGTAAATGGTTTGGTTGTCATATCTACCGCAACTGTATCTGCAGCACTTGAATCAATTGGGCGATCAATTGAATATAATACTTTTGTATCTGTTTCAAAATTTTCAAAACCTTCAATATCCGAAATTGTCGCTGCTAATGCTTCTGACATAATTAAAATATCAGAATGATTTTCATAGAATGCTTGTACAGCTTCTGATAAAGAAGCTTTATCTAATGTTTGTACTTGTTTACCACAAATTTCTTTTAATTGTTTTACTGCATATTGTTGATTAGCAGAATCTGTTGCGACAGTCGTTCCATAGACTGCATCCGCATAACTTGTCATATCAACATTTTTAAAATTTCCATTACTATCCGTTTCTGGTAAAGTAATTGTATTTTGGAATACATCCGCATGTTCACTCTTATATTCTTCTGTTAATACATATAAATTGATTCGAACTTTATCACCTACTGCGCTTTCAAATAAAGCTGTAATTTTATTAATGTAATATGGAGTTAATATACTAACAATTCCTAAACAAACTGCTAGAAAACAATTAATAAACTTTTGAATGCGATTCCTTGGTGAAAATATCGATGAAAATATACCTGTTAAAACAACAATCCCCAACAAAATAAACAGCACTAAAAATGCCCACTTTGTTGGAAACATTGGTGCAGTAAAAAATACAATGCTTGTTGTAATAGATGTAATGACTAATAATATCCAATAAAACTGAGAAGATAGTCTTCTCTTTCTTTTTTTCTTTTTCTTCTTTTGAATTGGTCTTTGATTGATATTTTCTTCTAATATTTCTGCTCTTTTTTTCTTAGCCATTATTTTCCTCAACAACTAATTTGCCAATTAGTACATATCTTCCATCATCTGTATCATAATTACATGTACTTAACATGATCATCTTATCTGTAGATTCAATAGATTGATTGGATGAAAATGTAGAACTAGATACAAAACGATTCACATAAGACATAAAATCTTCATCATCACTAAAAGATGTTCGAATATAGTCATCTTGTCCATCCGTTAAAATTCCCGCAACAGGATAAACAACATAGGTTTGTGTTTCTGTATAAATATGAATTTCTTGATGAGATTCATAATAACTTGCATCTTTAAACTTCTCAATTGCCGCAAACATTGTTCCATTTCTCATGTTGTGTGCATATAAAACCGTATTACGATCACTAAAATCACTGTTATTATTCACATCCATGAAGACACAACCAGAATTGTTATATTCTCCATTAAACATGTGTTTTAAATAATAGGCATTATCATCCCCCTGTACAAATGGATAATCCACTGTACTATCATCCATCCGAATCCATCCAACAAAATCAGGATTCATACTTTTCAATGATTCCCAATCAAATTCAGGACCATTTGCTTCCTCTTCAGTATCATTATTAATTACCACTTGTGGTACAAGTTTGTCATAGGTATCTTTACTCTCTTGATATTCATGTAATTCTTGATATAAATTCCAACCAGAAAAACCTGCGATACCTAAACATATCACAATCAATAGATCTGTTAATATTCTTCCAAACTTAGTTAATTTTCTTCTTTTCTTTTTCGCCATATTTCTTTCCAAACAGTTATATTTTAGTAGTATTCATATACAGATTCAAGAAACCACAATTATTTCTTAATATTTGATTCCTTTGAAATATAAATTGGTCGATGTTTTGTTTCTAAGTATGTCTTAGATAAATATTGACCTAAAATCCCAATACAAAGCAATTGAATTCCACCAATCAACATAATAATACAAACCAAAGATGGCCAACCACTTGTTGGATCACCAAAAATCAATGTTCTGACTATAATCACAATAATCATAATTAACGCAATCATTGAAAATAAAACACCAAACACAGATGCAATCTGTAATGGTTCTACTGAAAAAGCTGTGATTCCTTCAATCGAATATTTAAATAACTTCCAAAATGACCACTTTGTTTCTCCAGCCACTCTTTCAACATTTTCATATTCGATCCACTTTGTATCAAAACCAATCCAACCAAAGATTCCTTTAGAGAAACGATTATATTCACACATAGAAACAATGGCATCTACCATTTGACGATTCATCAAACGATAGTCACGTGCACCATCCATAATATCTGCATCAGAAATCCGATTCATAATTTTATAAAATAATCTCGCAAAGAAGGAACGTACAGGAGGTTCTCCTTTTCTAGTAACTCTGCGTGTTGCCGCACTATCATAACCTTCTTCTTGAATTGCCTTTAACATTTCCGGTAATAAAGAAGGTGGATCTTGTAGATCTGCATCCATGATTGCCACATAATCCCCATGGCTATTTTTTAATCCCGCATAAATAGCAGCTTCTTTTCCAAAGTTTCTACTAAAAGAGATATATTTCACTCTTTTATCTTTTTTTGCGTATTCTCTTAAAATGGATAATGTTTGATCTTTTGAACCATCATCTACAAATAATAATTCCAAACAAACATCATGCATTTCTTTAGAAACGCGATTGATTTCTTCGTAGAAAAAAGGAAGACTTTCTTCTTCATTATAACAAGGTACAATGACACTCATCATTTTCATCACACTTCCTCCCTCCATTTAAAAATCTCCTAATCGAACAACAATCAAATCGTCTTCTACACAAATCGAATTCTCATTTGGCCAGATTTGTAAATCTTTTGCAAGTTCATACGCACGCTGTCGTTGTGTATCATTTGGTTCACATACCGGAAAACCATATGCCTGCATCGCCTGGGTCAATTTATTTGGCGCAATGGATACTGCTAGAAAATAAGAAAAACCAATCACTTCATTACGAATAATAGATTGATCATTCGCATAAAAGTCTTGTCCACCAACAAATACAATTGTGCTATTGTATGTCGCTCCTAATTCTTTTGCCTTGTAATAGATTTCTACCATCTTATCATAATCTGACTGCATCACTTTATAGTCAGAATACAATAATCTTTCTAGCAATTGTACTTGGTTGATTAAAAACGCACCTATAACTACAACACAAATAGCTTGTTTCATTCGATTCATTGAACATAATTCATCTATTTCATACATTCCAATAAACGCAATTGAAAACACCAACGCAAACTCTTGCCGAATGACAGAAGCACCTGCAGTAACGATATTCAAACTTAAAGGAATGACAAACATCAAACTAAGAATAATTCCTATCCATACATTCCATTGTGGTTTTTGTGTAATATTTTTTATATACAGTATTATCGCAATGATCCATTCCACAAAATAGATACAAGAATATGTATTATCACCACCCAGCAATACTCTTTTTACATTCGATAGTGTTGTATGGATACACTCTAATAGATTTCCTTGTAGCCAAGGTATTTGATTCGATAAATAAGAAGCATATTCTTCTTTGTTAACTTGACTTACCAAACAAGAAATCTTACAGGACAATTGATACCCTAGAAAGGCCACCAATGAAAAAAGTACAACTTTGAAAAGTCTTTGATAAAACTCTTTCTTATCTAATTTATTATTTCTGATTTGCAAAAAGAAATATACCAAAATACTTTTTACATACAATATTAGAAACGATTGATATCCCGCAAAACAAAAAACAATTCCAATGAATGCAAGCAATCCTTTATACCATTTATGATCTTCTAACCATTCGCATAAAACATTCACGAATATCGGTAATAAACACATCATGATTGTAATAACTTCTATTTGATTTCGATACGCAAACTGATATGCCCAAATAGGATGTGTCAAATACAACAAATCAAATACAAGGATTCCTTTTATTTTCCCCTCATTCCATTTTTCAAAGAGATAATTCCATAAAATCACAGAGAAAGGGAAACAAATCATAAAAACAATCATCGAAAAAAATGGATTAATAATCCAAACACCTAATATCTTTTTTAAGAATACAAGTGCCCATCTTCCAAGTCCAATCCATTGTTGATACCACGCAATTGCATTCGATGCTGAATATAACCCTTCCGCATCAAAACTCACAAAGTCTTGAAAAGACCAAATTCCATAAAACACAAAAAAACAAAAATACACACCAAAAACATACAAACGATTTTGTTTGATATATTCGAATAGGTTGTTTATTTTTGTTTGTCTTTCCATATTTCTTTTATTGATCCGTATCTTCTTCTTTTCTCTTTTCTTTATATACATCAACCATGTACATTCTTGTCATATCATGTCTAGCTTGCGAAAAGTCTACTATATCTTTTCTCTCATTAACTTCTTGATCAGAATATCCATATTCATCTAAATCAAAATCAGCTTTCTTTTCTGGTGCGTAAATACTTTGAAGATACCATTTCAACATCTTCTTTTCATTCAATACACCCGCAACATGATATACCATTTTCATCATCCATTTGATTTTCTTTCCAAGTGGAACATGATCTGTAGAATTAGAATTATTGTGTTTGCGATATTTCATGAGTGGTTCTGTTAAGAATTTAATATGGCCAGCTCTTTCTGCCATAATCCCTATCCATTGATCATGCATCGCAACACTTTTAGGCATTGGTGTAATAAAAGGGATTAAATCCTTTCGAAACGCCATACAACTACCTTGATAACAATTCACAACTAAATTCTTAAAGAATCCCGTTTTAACATGTCGATCTTTAAACAAATCTTTGCCTAATGGATTCAAATCTTCATCCACATATTCACAATTATGCATCACTGTTAATATCGTTGGATCTGAATCAAAAGCTGCCATCACTTTCTGTACTTTATCATCCGCCCATACATCATCTTGATCCGATAAAAAGATATAATTTTTTGTACAATGGATCATTGCGTTTTCAAAGTTTGAAATTACACCTTTTTCTTCCCAAGGAAGAACATGTACGATTTCATATTCTTTTTCATATTCTTGTAAGATTTCTAATGAATTATCTTCTGATTCATTATAAGAAATCACGATTTCATCTCTATCATCTAATTGTTTTAAAATGGAATCTAATTGTTCTTTCAAATATTTTCCACCATTGTATACTGCCATAGCGACTGAAATATTCATTGTGCGTCCTCCATCTGTTTGATTACACTATCAAACTTTTGATTGATCGTATCATTTTCAAAATATTTTAAAAATATTTCTTTTGTTTGTTTTTTCATTTGGAAATAATCTTCTTTTGTCATAGAAGTTATTTTCATAACAACATCACTCGTTAAATTAAAACCAATCTTTTCTTTCTCTACGATTTTAAAAGAATCTCCTTGAATATTATTGATGAGTGGAATGCCATAAGATAGATAATCTAAAGATTTCATTGTTAAACCAACAAACACAGTATCTTTCATTACATTGATTCCAAAGTGACAGTGTTGAAAAATTGATTCTTTTTCAAACTCATCATAGACAATTCCATGATATTCATAAGGAATCTCATATTTCTTTAATTCATCTAAGAATGTATTTCTGTTTTCACCATCACCAATAATATCAATCGTTATCTTTTTCTTTTCTTTGACTTCTTTTAAGAACGTAACAATCTGATCAATATCAATAATATGATTGATAGAACCACAATATAAGAAATGGTATTCCTCTAAATCATCAAAACCATCTATGATTCTATTTGGTTGTGATAAATAAATCGTATGAATTTCTTTGTTCGTATATTTGTTTAAAACTGTTTGAAACAAATCACATTCACTCGTAATAAAATCCGCATCATTCAAATAACGATTTCTCAAATTCGCCCAAATATTCAATACTGGAGAAGCCATCTTCTTTAAGCTATTTGACACTGGTAAACTTTCAGGCCACATATCTAATACATCAAACCATACTTTTACGTTTGGATGTTTTCTTTTATAAATAGAAAACTGTTTGACCATACTATTTGGTGGAACCATAACATAGATTAAAGAAACATCAGTATGTTTTTCTGCTTCTTCTATACAAGTTTTCGCAAATTGCGCATGAGAATGCATTCTTGCGTAAGATAGATTCTTTTGATATGGTTCTACATGTAAATAATGAATGCCAATTCTTTTATTTGCGTAATATTCTTTACGAACATGATCAAAATCTGCAAAGTAGATTTCAGTTTCATAACCATTTCTCTCTAATGCAGATTGAACATATTGAATACGAATGTTGTAATCATCGTATGTATCAAATATCAACGCTTTTTTCATAACACAGCTCTTATTGTATTCACCATTGTTTTCAATTCATTCCAAAAACTAAATTCACGAATCGATTGTAAGTTATATTTCATTTTATCAGGTAATACTTCATGAATATATGCTTCATCAGGATCTGATGCAGAAGATAAGATTTCATCTTCATCTTTATATTGAATAGAGGCAACACTAGTAATACCAGCAGGCAATAACAATGTTGCGTACATTTCATCTGTATATGCATTAACATATTTCACAACTTCAGGTCTTGTACCAACAAATGTCATATCACCAACAAGTACATTCAACAATTGCGGAATCTCATCTAATCTACAATGACGAATCTTTTCTCCAACTTTTGTGATACGTGCATCATTCCCTACCGTTACTAAAGTACCTTTCTTTTCTGCATGATTGCACATCGTACGAAATTTAAAGATACGAAATTTCTTCCCATAGGTCGTAACACGCTCTTGCCGAAAGAAAACAGGTCCTTCAGAATCTAATTTGATCCAAATAGAAACAATTAAAAATACAGGTGATAATAAAATTAATAAAACCAAAGACATGATAACATCAAAGATTCTTTTCAAAACCAGTGAAAAAGAATGCTTTTTTAATATCTCATAATAAGGTCTTACTGCCTCATTTCGCATGTATTTTGGTAACTGTTCCCATTTCTTTAAAATCATAATAACTTCATTTCTTGTAATGTATTTTTCAATGTTTGAATCACAATTTCTACATCTTCATCACTTAATTTTGTATGTAATGGTAATGTAATTTCATTGTGATAATGTGCATATGCATTTGGATAATCTTTAATATCAACACCTAATGCCTTATACGCACTCATCATTGGTAGAGGTTTATAGTGTACGTTTGTAGCCACACCTGCTTCTGCCATACGTGTGATAATTTCATTTCTTTGTTCCACAGTAATATTAGGAACATGAATCATATAAAGATGTGCAGAAGAATGATAAAGCTTTCCTTCATGAACAATATGTTCAATGTGCATTGCATCCATCGCTTCATCGTATTTCTTTACAATTTCGTATCTTCTTTCTAATAAAGAAGGATATCTCTTTAATTGAACTAAACCAATCGCGGCCATGATATCTGTCATATTACATTTATACCAAGGTCCAACAATATCATATTCCCACGCACCTGCTTTTGTTTTCGCAAGAGCATCTTTACTTTGTCCATGTAAAGAATAGAGCTGATATAAATGATACAACTCTGCATCATCAATTCCTTCCTTTGATTTCCAAACTGCGCAACCTCCTTCTGCAGTTGTTAGATTCTTTACCGCATGGAATGAGAAAGACGTAAAATCCGCAAGATTCCCAACGGTAATTCCATCTCTAGTAGCACCTAAGGCATGTGCACCATCCGCTACGATTGCGATTCTTCCAATTGCTTTTTGAACATCACTTGTTGGATGAAATAAATCTTTTTTGCGTTCTACGATTTCATAGATTTTATCATAATCACAAGGAATTCCTCCAAGATCAACCGGAATAATTGCCTTTGTCTTTTCTGTGATTGCTTGTTCCATCGCATCATAATCCATTTCTAAAGAATCTCTTTGAGAATCTACAAAGATCACTTTTGCGCCACAATGAATTGCCGCAGATGCACTGGCAGTATAAGTATAAGCAGGAACGATAACTTCATCTCCTTCTTGAATACCTAATACTCTTAAATTCAATTCTTCCGCAGCTGTCGCACTATTCAAACAAACACAATTCTTGACATTTAAAAATGCACATAGATCTTTCTCAAATTGTTTTGTACGTGGACCAGTTGTAATCCAACCACTTCTTAATGCTTCACTGACTTCTTTTATCTCTTCTTCCGTAATATCTGGTGGAGAGAATGGAATTGGTTTACCCATGACTATCACTTCCTTTTAATAAAAATATTCTTCTAACATCAAACACAAACAATGATAAATTGGTAAATGATGTTCTTGTATTTGATATGTTCTTGTATTGGATGAACGAATCGTAACATCCGCAAGTTTCGCAAGTTCACTATCTTTCGCGCCTGTTAATCCAATCACTTTCATACCTTTAGCTTTCGCACATACTGCCGCATATAAGATATTCTTACTATTTCCACTTGTAGAAATTCCTAAGAATACATCATTCTCTTTTCCATAACCATTTACTTGTTGTGCGAAACAAAGTAATGGTTCACAATCATTCATATACGCTGTTGTTAATGCAGGATGTCCATCTAAGGCAATGGCAGGCAAAGCACCCTGTAAATTCTTCGCTAAGACTTCTCCCAACGTACTATCTACTTCTTTCAGTTTTTCCTGCATATCAGAGTCTAATGTTCTTACCTTTTCGAAGCCTTTCATTAATTCCCCAACGATATGTTCTGCATCTGCTGCACTTCCACCATTTCCTGCTACTAGTAGTTTTCCACCATTTTCATAGCTTTCTTTTAGGATTTCATATGCTTGTATAATATCTGATTTACGATCTTGTAATTCAGGATATCTTTCCATCAATACTTCAACATGTTTTATTACTTTTTCTTCCATGTCTTACTCCAATATCTTTTGAACACCTTCTAATAGTGAACCAACTGTTATATCTTGATCATAATCTTCTTTTCCAATCAATACAGTTTTACATCCTGCATTCTTTCCAGCTAGGATATCATTTTCACTATCTCCGATCATATAACTTTCTTCCAAGTCAATATTATAATCTTTTGCGGCTTTCATCAACATCCCAGGTTTTGGTTTTCTACAATCACATTCGATTTTTAATTCTTTGACTTCTCCTACATATCCAGAATGTGGATGATGTGGACAATAATAGATGGCATCTAGATATGCACCTTCTTTTCCTAACAAGGTTTCCATCTTATGATGAATCTCATCCAATTGTTCGAAAGTAACTTCTCCTCGCGCGATAACTGGTTGATTTGTGACAACAATAGCTAAATAACCAGATGCATTGATTTGTTGTATGGCTTCCGTTACACCATCTAGTAACTCAAATTTATCAATATTTGTTAGAAAACCAACATATTTGTTGATTGTTCCATCACGATCCAAAAAGATTGCCTTTTGTTTGTTTTTTAAATTCTTCGCAGTGATTCTTCCCGCTTGATAATCTTCACAAACTGCGTAATATCTTTCTGGTGTTCCCATGTCTTTTACATATTCTGGACTATCATAACAAATCATCTTTCCTGTACCAGATAATGGTTTCAATAGTTGACGATCTAAGTCAATCTTTGGAGTGTCGATTTGTTGATTTAATAATTCAGGACGAATCACATGTAATCCTGCATTTACACGATTCTTATAATACTGTGGTCTTACATCTTCTTTTGTTAGCCATTTCTGTACAACCGATTTCTCATCAGAAATAATAAGTCCACTATCATATGGATGATTATTTGGATGTGTAAACAAAGTTACTAAACAATCATGTTCTTTATGATATTTCACAAAACGATTAAAATCGATATCAAATACCGCATCTCCATTTAATAGTAGAAAATCTTCTGTTAATTGATCTTTGATTTGAAACAAAGCACCAGCATTCCCTAATGGTTGTTTTTCTACAAAGTAATCGATATGCACACCTAATCTTCTACCATTTCCAAAGTAATGCATAATCTTACTAGCCATATAACCAACTGTTAGAATGATGTCATCAAATCCTTGTTCTTTTAAGGAAAGAATCTCTCTTTCTAACACTGGTACACCATCAATCGGGATCAAAGGTTTTGGAATATCAGGAAATAGTTCAGAGATTCTTGTACCTCTTCCACCTGCCATAATTACAACTTTCATCTTACTCTTCTCCTTGTGGAATATAAGATTCTGGAGTGTAATGAATAACTTTTGTACCACCATCTTCAAATTGGAATGGAATATACATGAGTTCTTTCAATGCTTCTTTGACCGCTTCTTGATATTCTGGTTGTACATAGAACACTAAGAAACCACCTCCACCTGCACCAAGTAACTTTCCACCTAATGCACCAGAAGACATGCCTTTTTCATACAAGATATCAATATTACTTGTAGATACTGCATTACCTGTTTGTTTCTTTAATTGCCATGTATGATTTAATAGTCTTCCAAAATCATCCAAATCTTTTGTTTGATCAACAAGGATATTTTCTGCTTGATCTACCAAAGATAACATTTCTAATAATCTTTGTTTCTTTTGTTCTTTGGTTTCCTTTGTTGCAGCATTTGCCTTTTGGACATCTGAAGAAAAACGAGTGAATCCAGTAAAAAACATCATCAAATTAGAATTCAATCTTTTCTTTCTTTCTGGTGAAATAATGATTGGTAATACATCATATGTTCCATCTTGATTAAAGTTGATACGATTAAAACCACCAAAAGCAGCAGCGATTTGATCTTGCCAACCACCTGCTTCTTGGCATAACTGTCTTTCTAGATAAATGGCTTCATCTGCGAGTTTCTTCTTATCTGCATACTTCCCTTTTAACGCATAGAACGCATTCAACATTCCTACCGCAAACGAAGAAGAAGTACCTAAGCCACTTCTTGCAGGTAAGTCTGCTTCATATGTCAAACGAATCTCATGCATATCTAACATCTGCATCGCATTACGTATCGCTGGATGTTGAATATCTTTGATATCGTTCACTCTTTCTGTTTTGGAATAGGATAATTCTGTAGAATAATCAAAGAATCTAGGTAAATGTCTTACATTCACATAACAATATTTATCAAATGTTGTGGATATTACAGCTCCTCCATTCTCTAAAAAGAATTCTTCCATATCTGTTCCACCACCAAAAAATGACATTCTAAAAGGGGTTTGTGTAATAATCATATGCAACCTCACATTCTTTCCGTTTGATATAAACGATCAAATATTTCTTCTGTCTTTTCCCAATTGAATTTCTCATGTACAAAAGAAATACATTCTTGACTCTTTTCTTTTAAAGCTTCTCGATTGGATAATAATTGAATTATTTGTTCTTTGAGTTCAGAATCACTTTCTACAAGATGTAATACTTTCCCTTCTTCATCTATACCTTCTGCACCAATCGAAGTCGTAATGACTGGTAAGCCTAATCCAAAGGCAAGCAATACTTTCAACTTAATTCCTGCTCCATAAGTTAATGGAAATACCGCAATCTCATTCTTTAGAATTTCTGTATTGATATCATCTACAAATCCAGTAATATGAATATTCTCACATTCCATTGCCTTTAGTTCATCTTTTGGATAAGCACCAATAATATTTAATTTCCATTCTGGATGATTGCATGATTGAAAAATCTTGACTAGTCGCATTGCCGCAATATGATTTTCATCTCTACCCATTTGTCCTACAAAACAAATACTATTTGGAATCTTTTTAACATCAGGAATATTATTAAAATCCACACCATAATAAGGATTTAAAACCTCTACATTCTTGCATTGATAAATATCTTTTAATAGATTTGCATCTTTCTCATTAAAAGTCATTACAGTATTCGCGTGACTCACATATTCTTTCTCACATTTTTTCACTTTGTTTGTTTCAATCTGACAATACAACTTCTTTAAACCTTTAGCTTCATTTACTTGTCTAGTATAAGATTGCACAACAACATCATGTTCTGTCATGTTAAAAATGATATTTGGATATTTTTTCTTAATCCAAATAAATTGCCCCATTGCGGTATATTCCGCATGAATCGCATCGATTTTTTTCTCTTCAATAATTTTGAGAAGTTTCTTTTTAAAAGCTCTACTATTTCGTATCGCAAACATATTTGGTTGTGATAAATGAAGTAAGATATTTCCAACAAAAGTAAACGCACTTGTTTCAACATATTCATAGTCAGGATGATTTTGAATTAACTTTCTTTCATAATCATTATTCACAAACGTTAAAACCGTTACGTTATGGTTCTTTTTTAACGTTTCGACTTGTTTTCCCATGCATACGCCACCCGCATGGTTCGCATGTACATCTGGTACAAATGGAGAGATATGTAATAGATTCATGCCTTTTCCTCCTTTGTTTGATTGATCCACTTCTTTAAATCTCTACGATACGCAAATAAATAGAATAAGAACTGTAATACCGTCGATACAAGATAAATATACGCTCCACCATTTACACCATATCGATTCACAAATACATTGGAAATACATAGAACAATTCCAGAAACAATCAAATAAATAATAAATTGTGTTTTTGTATTGCGGAATGTTGTTAAGGCTGTAGATAAAACTGTTACTGTCGCAATCAAAGTAGCACCAATAATAATGATTTGTAAGGCATGTAAATAATTTGTTAGATCAACACCATACACCAAATTAAGAACAGGAATACCTATGAGCGTCGCACAAATTAACGCAATCACCCCAATTCCAGCACATCCAATCACAATTAATTTCATCGCTTTACGAAATTCTACAACTCTATTTTCAGAATATAACAATCCTAAGCGATTGATATATGGTTGTAATAAATAGATTGCGCAAAGATTGATTAAAGTAGCAGGCATCAACACAATTCCAAACATTGCTTGTTCACTTGAAGTTACTTTTCCATCTAATGCATATTTGGATGCATTCGATAAATATACATTCAAGAAATAATACGCAAATGCATAGAAACCTGAGCGAAATAAAGTAGAAGCTTTTTTGATAGAATAGTCTTTTTGTAAGTAACAATGAATCGATGGAATATCATAAAACAATGTCACAATGAAACAAAGAATATCTACTACAATAAAAGATAAAATTAAATTTTGAAATAAGAAATTAATCAGAAAAACCACTATTAAAGAACCAACTGCTTTAATCGTTAAAGAAAAACCAGATTTATACAATTCATCATTCTTCTGCATAATTCCATACAAACAATCTGATGCAGCTTCTAAACACTTCATGAATGTTAATAACATGGTTAACGCAAACTTATATGGTTCAAAATGTTTAATCGTACAATAAATCGCTCCAACAAGAAACATCAAGGAAACTGTCATGATTCTATGAATTACATATTCCGTTTCATTGTATCTCCCTGTTTTATCTGTCACCTGGAATGTTCTCCCCGCATAAATACCAATATTATATAAAAGACAAACAATGGAAAAAACAAGCGTAAATACCCCTGCATCTTCTGTCCCATTTAATCTCGTAATAATAATCATGAAAAACATTGAATTAAACGAATTCAATGTCGTTCCAATCATATTCCAAATAAAGTTTTTCTTAAATGTGTTATCTTTCATATATTATCAAAGTAACCTACTTTTCCTTTTATTCCCTTTTTAAAATCTTGAAATGCCAAACGAACAACTGACATATCATAATGATAACGAATCACTTCATACAAGCTCAAAGCTTTTCGAAAGAAATACGCTAATGGAAAACAAGTTCCATATTCTTTTGCGACGATCAAATAATTTCTAACCAAATAATATTGTTGCATCTTTGAACCAGTTCCCGTTGATGCATTTACTTTATGATAAATCAATACTTTAGGAACGCACAACATCTTGTACCCCCCCTTAATTGCACGCATACAATATTCTGTATCTTCGGAATATAAGAAATAATCATTACTTAACATTCCACAATTTTTTATAAATTCATAGGAAATCAACATGAAGCATCCTGTAGAAAAAGAAATAGGAAATGGTTTGTTTGGAATTTTATCATTTGATGTTACCATCGTTGTATAACCTAGTGCTCGATTATAATTCCCGTAGTTATACCAACTCTTATCTTTATTGTAATAATAATTTATGATACTCGTTGTAATCGCAACATTTGGTTCAGATTGCGCAGCCATAACAAGTTCATTTAAAAAATCAGGAAGAACGACCGTATCATTATTTAATAATAATACATATTTTGGATCATATTTTTCAGCAGCTTGAATACCAATATTATTTCCTTCTGAAAAACCATCATTGTTTGGTGAATAAATGATTTCACAATGTTCATTTAAAAAGGAATCATTCTTTAATGCATGTGTATCTTTAGATGCATTATCTACAATGATGATTTTATAATTTGAATAATGGCATTTTAGAATACTTTCTACGCATTCTTTCGTATCTTCATATCCATTGTAATTCACTAATATGATACAAACCAAATCTTCCATTTCCTCTCCCTTCTATCTTTTCAACTTGTAATATAGATAAATTGTTAATTTATTATACTTCTGTGAAAATCCAAGTAATGATAAATAATAATTCATCAGATTCTTTCTTCTATTTTTGATTGAATATTCATTGTTGAGTTTCATATCTTTACAAAACAATCCGAAATTTTCATTTGGTTCAATCCAAAATGGACCAGTACGATAATTTCTAGGATGTTTTAGAGTTTCTTGTGCATATACATCTACTGTTATAACTTCGCAATCAAACAATTTATTCAACATCAATTGTGGATGGTTTATATACATGTTTAATTCATGATCCATCAGTTTGTATCTTTTGACGCAAAGCTAATATTATGCATAATTGTTCCACTCATCGATGTAATATTTTTGCGTTATGAAAACAAAATACTTGTTCTTCTAAACTTAATTTTTCTGGAGATACTACTGCAGATCCATTTATTTTGACACATGTATTGTGTAACAAATTTACTCATTATCCATTTTTCCCAATAAACAATCTCAAATAAATTCTTGAGCCAAAGTTCAATATCTTTCGAATCATAACACTCATTTCAAAATCAAACTTAGAAATATGTAATTCTTCAGAATGCTTTCTTAATAATTTCTTATGTTCTTCAACATATGCTTTTTGTTCTGTTGTTAATACTTTACCTGTATTGGAATCATTTCTTAAACGAAAATAATTCAAAGGTTCATTAATAATATACACATCTCCTAAACAAGCAATACTTACCCAAAAGTCATAATCTAAAATATATTGAAAACTAGAATCAAAACCTTTTACTTTTTCTAATACACTTCTTCGAAAAGTATTGTTTAAAGGAGCACCAAATAAGTTTCTAGAAAATAAGCCAGCTCTTGCGATAACTTTCCCATCTACAAGTCCACTTGTTTTATATCTTGTATAAGAACCTTTTGTGTTTCCTTGTAAATCTCGAAATTGCGTATCACTTTCAGACATCACAGCCGTTGGATGATTGATTAAAGCAGTAACTTCTTTTTCTAAAGCATCATTCGCTAACATATCATCTGCACAAATTAGTTTGATGAATTCTCCGGAACAATGTTGTAAACAATTGTTCCAGTTTCCACTCATACCTAAGTTCTTTTCATTGAGAAATAGTTTTACTCTAGGATCTGAATAACTTTGAATGATTTTTACAGTATCATCTTTAGAATGATCATCACAAACAACTAATTCAATATTTTTATATGTTTGATTTAAGATACAATCAATTGTTTCAGAAATATAATCTGCGTTATTATATGCAGGAATACATACGCTTACTAATGGAAGATTATTTGTTGTCATGTTCTTTTTTCTCCATTAACGCAATCTTTTGTGTTAGTTCTTTGATTTGTTCTGATTGTTTTGAAACAGCACTTGTCAAACGAAAAACAATAACCAAAGTAAAAACAAATCCCAAAAAGAAGATCATGTTGATTGGTAAAGCAACACCCATAAGTTCAGCAAGCAAGTTTAATAGCCCAGGAAATATCGTTACCAACAAAACACAAAACAATAATAATAGCCAAGTTAAAGTATATTGAAGATTTAATTTCTTTTGTTTGATTTGACTTACAAACAAAGAAAATGTAAGTAAAATCAATACAATCAATACAATTCTTAATTGATACGTCATATTACACCTTATACTTTCTTAGATTTTCAATCAATATCGCTAAAGATACTTTGATCATGTAATAAACAGATTTACTTGCGCTAATGGAAGAAACACCACCCTGTCTTTCTTTCATTTGAACAGGCACTTCCAAAACATTCATATTTCTTTTCAATAACGCAACAATACTTTCAGGTTCTGGATAATCTCTTGGATAATCCTTCGCAAATAAGGCAATCACTCTTCGATTACACATACGAAAACCAGAAGTAGGATCTGTAATTGTTTTGCCTGTTAATAGATGAATCAACTTCGTAAAGTAAACGATTCCTACTCTTCTCATGAATGTAGATTGGAATCCTTCATTGTTAATAAAACGAGAGCCAATCACCATATCTGCTTGATGACTTTCTAATGCATTTACTAATACAGATAGATATTTTGGATCATGTTGTCCATCACCATCTACTTGTACCGCAACATCATAATCATTTTCTAATGCATACTTATAACCTGTTTGTACCGCTCCACCAATTCCTAGATTGACTGGTAAGGCAATATGGTTAATCTCGTTTTGTTCCAATAATTCTAATGTATTATCAGTCGAACAATCATTGATTACAACATAATCAAAATCAGGTGCATCTTTCTGAATCACCTTTACTGTATTTAAAATGTTTTCACTTTCATTAAAAGCTGGAATAATAATTAATTTTTTCATAATAAAAATAGCGGTAGTATTTCTACCACCACTATTCTACTATATTTCCCTTAAAACTTAAATCTCAGCTTTCAAGCTTGCATTTTATCCTTTTTGATGAATTAGAAGTATTTGGTAAAACTTGTTCTTCGTTATAACAAGGAATGACAATATATAATCTTGGTGCTCTAACCCTGTTTTCCATACGAACTTCAACCTTTCTGCTTGAATATCAGTAGTTTACTCGCAACATAATTCAATACAATAACGATTACATTCGCTAAGATTTTGATTATCATATCATTCATATGAAAGATATCAACAAATAAAAACATACAAAACAAATCTAAAAATCCTGTTAATAATCTACAAGAGAAAAAAGATGTGATTTCTTTAAAGATATCTTTATATCCTGTTACTGTGGAATGAAATACCCATTTTCGATTTGTAATATACGCAAATAAAACAGATAAAATCCATCCAACAACTGTTGAAACAAGTACAGATAAACAGATGACATGTGCACAAAACCAATACACAATCATATTTACTAAAGTCGTACAAACACCAAAAAAGATATATGGGATTACATCTTTATGTTCTTCTATGATTTTATTTACTTTGTTCATAAATCACCTTTTTCTTTCCAAAAATAATAGGAGTACAAAACACTACTATTCCTTGTACTCCTATTTTATTGTTTTTTATGTTCTTTAAAACTTAAATGTGTCCTTTAAACCTAACCACTTTTGATCTTTATCAGAAAGATTTAAAGCTGTTCCATCTGTTAAATGATAACCTTCTGCACTTGCATTTCCTGGGTAATTTCCTTCTAATTGAGGCCATTCAATGCCAATTTCAGGATCATTCCAAGCAAGACCACCTTCATCATTTGCGTGCCAGAAATCATTTACTTTATAACAGAATTCTGCTTCATCACTCAATACTAAGAAACCATGTGCGAATCCTTCTGGAATCAAGAATTGTTTTTTATTTTCAGCAGTTAATTCAACACCATACCATTTTCCATATGTTTTAGAATCACTTCTTAAATCAACCGCAACATCAAACACAGAACCTCTGACAGCTCTCACCAATTTACATTGTGGGAAATTCTTTTGAAAGTGTAAACCTCTTAATACACCTTTCACTGACATGGATTGATTATCTTGAACGAAATTGATATCAAATCCTGCTTCTTTCATATCATTTTCATTGTATGTTTCCATGAAGTAACCTCTGTTATCTCCATGAACAGCTGGTGTAATGACACACAATCCTTCAATGCCACCAACATTCTTTTCTACACTTATTTGTCCCATCTTATAGATTCTCCATATCTAATTCATCGATATATCTCTTGACTGCATCTTGCCATGTTGGAAGTGGTGTAAATCCATTTTCAACAAGCTTTGATTTATCTAGTCTAGAGTTAAATGGTCTAGCTGCTTTACTCAAACCATATTCTTCTGTTGTAACGGGTGTTACTTTTGTGGAATACCCTGCAACCTTATATATTTCTTTTGTGAAATCATACCAAGAAATATATCCACCTTCATTTGTTGCGTGATAGTAACCATACTTATCTGTTTCAATCATATCAACAAGTAATCTAGCTAAATCAAATGTATATGTTGGTGTACCAATCTGATCATTCACAACTTTTACTTCATCATGATTCTTTCCAACTTTCAACATTGTTTTGATGAAGTTCTTACCATTTTTACCAAATACCCACGCAATACGAACAATAAAGTATTTCTTTAATGTATTAGAAACCGCAAGTTCACCTTCTAATTTTGTTTGACCATAAATATTTAAAGGTTTGTAATCCTTACAATCTGGTTGCCAAGGTTCTGTGCCTTGTCCATCAAATACATAGTCTGTAGAAATATAAACCATCTTGGAATCGATTGCTTTGGCAACATCCGCAATGTTTTGTGTTCCACCAGCATTGATCGCTCTAACTTTTTCGACTTTATCGTCATCTTCTGCCATATCTACTGCAGTCCAAGCAGCGCAATGTACAATGACATCTGGATTGACTTCTTTGATTGTTTTTTCAACAGCTTCTTTATCTGTAATATCTAAAGAAACATAAGGTGCACTTGTTACGGCACTACCATCCATCACACCTGAATAAACAGGAGTAATATCTGTACCAACACCTTCATAGCCTCTTTTCGCAAGCTCGTTCATGACATCATGACCAAGCTGACCACATACACCTGTAACAAATACTTTCATTAGTCGATTACTTCTTTCTTTCCATACATTTCTTCATAGTAGTTTTGATAATCCCCAGAGATAATATCTTTCCACCATGCTTCGTTATCTAAATACCATCTGATTGTCTTTTTAATGCCATCTTTGAACATTGTTTCTGGTAACCAACCAAGTTCTGCGTGAATCTTTGCTGGATCGATGGCATATCTTTGGTCATGTCCTTTACGATCTGTAACGTGTGTAATCAAAGATTCTGGTTTTCCTAATTCTTCAAGAATGATCTTAACAATATCAATGTTTCTCATTTCATTGTGTCCACCAATATTGTATACTTCACCAACTGTTCCTTTACGAATAATCAAATCAATTGCCTTACAATGATCTTCTACATATAACCAGTCTCTGACATTTAAACCTTCTCCATAAACAGGTAATGGTTTATCTGCTTGTGCATTGGCAATCATCAATGGAATCAACTTTTCAGGGAATTGATAAGGTCCATAGTTATTAGAACATCTAGAAATCGTTGTAGGTAAACCAAATGTTCTATGATATGCGTTAACTAATAAGTCAGCACCTGCTTTAGAAGAAGAATATGGAGAAGAAGTATGTAAAGGTGTTGTTTCTGTAAAGAACAAGTCTGGTCTATCTAATGGTAGGTCACCATACACTTCGTCTGTAGATACTTGATGGTATCTTTTAACACCATATTTTCTAGAAGCATCCATTAATACAGAAGTACCAATGATATTTGTTTCTAAGAAAATTTCTGGATTTTCAATAGAACGGTCTACATGAGATTCTGCCGCAAAGTTCACAACGATATCTGGTTTTTCTTCTGCGAAGATCTTGTCAATTGCTGCTCTATCACAGATATCTGTCTTATAGAATTTGAATTGTGGATTATCCATAACATCTTTTAATGTCTTTAAGTTACCTGCGTATGTCAAAGCATCTACGCAAATAATCTTATCTTCTGGATGTTCCTTAAGTTCTAAAAATACGAAGTTGCTTCCAATGAAGCCTGCACCACCTGTTACTAAAATATTCATGTTTTATTTCTCCTTTGTTTGTTTATTAATTGGTCCTTGAATACTATTTTCTGCGATATTTCTTAAATATTCACCATAAGGACTCTTACCATATTTCTCAGCTGTTTCTAACAATTGTTTTTCATCAATCCATTTGTTGTAGAACGCAATTTCTTCTGGAACAGAAATACGAATTCCTTGAATATGTTCAATACTACGAACATAGTTTGTAGCTTCTGACATCGATTCGATTGTTCCTGTATCAATCCAAGAAAAACCTCTACCTAATACTTGAAGATCTAAATCACCTTCTTTTAAATATAGTTTATTTAAATCTGTGATTTCATATTCACCACGTGCACTAGGTTCTAATTCCTTTGCGTATTTCACAACACGATTATCATAGAAATATAAACCTACTACTGCGTAGTTACTCTTTGGATTTTGTGGTTTTTCTTCTAATGAAATGACTTTTCCGTTTTCATCAAATTCCGCAATTCCAAATCTTTCTGGATCATTGACATATTTTCCAAATACAGTCGCTCTATGATTGACATCTGCATTCTTTACTGCTTCTCTTAACAATCTACCAAAGTGATTGCCATAGAAAATATTATCACCTAATACTAAACATGCCGTATCATCACCAACAAATTCTTCACCTAATACAAATGCTTGCGCTAAACCATTTGGAACTTCTTGAACTTTGTATTCAAAATGAACACCAAACTCACTACCATCCCCTAACAATTGTTCGAAATTAGGTAAATCATGAGGTGTAGAGATAATCAAGATATCTCTGATACCAGCTAACATCAATGTACTAATTGGATAGAAAATCATTGGTTTATCATACACTGGTAATAATTGTTTACTTGTTACACGTGTTAATGGATACAGTCTTGTACCTGATCCACCAGCTAGAATAATACCCTTCATATAGGATCCTCCATTTATTTACATACCTATATTAAAAGATGACGTAACGTCATCTTCAAGTATTATTTCTAATTAACACAATTTCACACAATTCATTCCGTGTAAGAGCCCAACAATAATCTTGATGAATCCTCATAAACTGCATAAATACAAATCGTTTTATTCTCTAAATGCTTTTTCTGATTCGTCAATGTTGCGGTATATGTATTATCATACTTCAATGACATCGTTACTTCTTCGATATCACCACAATCATCATTGTCATAAACAACCGCTATCACATTCTTACAAGAATCTGTATGTTTTGGATCTGTTGCGATTACTTCTACATCACTACTTAACATAGATGTTTTTAGACTTACAGATTCTATGGATGGGTTTTCATCATCTCCACCAAAAGATCTTTGTGAAACAATCGCATGATTATAACAATCCCATACAACAATATTAATTCCTTCTTGTTCAAAAGAATATTCTGTATATTCATATCCTAATAAGATAGAAGATACTTGTTCTTCATTTGCGGAAGAAGAAATAACACATGGTGTGCCATCATCTAAATAACCATCTTCTCTTAAGTAATCATTGGAAACTTTTGAATATGCTTCATCCCCATGAATGATGGCAAAAGAAGCTCTCCCTTCACTACCTGCAACGTTTCCTGCACCAAGTTTTCCTAAAAGAACTTTATCCGTTTCGGAAATATTCGAAGAACCACTACCTTGTGAAGTAATTAGTATCGTGTATTGATTTGTATCCAAATTCAATAAACCTTCTAAATACTTCGATAAACTACCTTGGCTACCATTCAACAATTGAATATTTCCATTATATTCATAAGCAGTTTCTGTCACAGATTCTCCATTTGGATCAGTACTATGAATTTCCATCTTTACATAAACAGAACTCAAATTTCCATTTGGAACTTCTATTGTACTTGTAAAGTTACCAGATCCTTGATAATCCATCATGTTATTCACAATGTTTCCATCACTATCTTGTACTGTTACTTCTACACTATTCAATGTTCCATTGATTCCATATAAATCACTACATGTAAAAGACAATTCGTTATCCGAAATAGAATCCAATACAACATTCATTCCAATGCCACTTCCTCTACTACGCATACCACTAGAGTTATAGTTGATATTCGCAAGTTCATTTAAGAATGTTGAGTTCTTCGCAAACTCACGATTGATCATTTCAATGCCATCTTTTTCGACTAATGTTTCTTCACCAGAGAAAAGATTTGTTCCTAAGCCTAATCGATTTCCTTCTATTGTTGCACCTAAAGAGGCAACCACAGTAGGAAAAGTATCAAATGTGGAATAACTTCTCATTCCTTCAGAATTATTTTCTGTAGGTTGTGCATTGATATAAGCTGTATAAACTCTTCTTTGATAATCATCACTCACATCATCGCAGAAATCACTATCCATCGTTGGATGATCTCCTGTTAATACAATGGTTGTATTTTCATACCAATCTTGTTGTTGAATCCAGGAAATGAGTTCACTCACTTGTCGACTTGAACAAGACATGACATTCGCATATTGATTTCCTTCATGTTCATCTTCACATAAATCACAAACATAACCATCTTCAAAATGCGTATCAACCGTTAACATCGTATAGTTAAATGGTTCATCGCTACTAGCCAGTTCACTCAAATCATTTTTCGCCCATTCAATTAACTTTTGGTCTTCAAATCCCCACCAAACATAGTAGTCTTCTGGTAATTCACCAGTATTTTTACGATAGTTCAAATCATGTAATTCATAATCACCATGCGATTCAAAATACAATCTTCTTCCACCAAATGTTCCATCTGAGCCACACGCAAACACTTGATTATATCCATTCTCTTTTAGAATATCACCTAAGACAGTTGCCTCACCAAAGAAAGAATCTTGGGTATCCATAGAATTCCAATCGTTGAAATCTGTGATTAATGGTAAACCACTGGTTGAAGCAAATAAGCCACCCATTGTCCAAGTTGTTCCACTTAAAGATACAGCGCCATTTAAAGTATCATTTGTTCCTGAGAAATTTTCATTTTCTAAAGATAATTGTGTAAGCTCTGGAATATCATTTTCATCAAATCCGCCACCAGAATCTTTATCCGCATATGTCATTTCCATTGATTCTAAATAAATCATCACTAGATTTCTTTTTGTTTCTGGAAATGTAATATCTACACTAGATGGATCTACATAATTTTCTTCAATAAAAGTACTATCTTCCCCTTTATTTGAAAGATATTCTTTCACGTCTAGTTGATTATTAAATTTAACACCCGCAATTGACATACATAAAATGGAAACACAAACCAATATTCTTTTCGCAATCACACGTAGCTTATTGGATGCATACGCAATAAAAATCATGATTCCAATCACAACAACCAAACAAATGATCGTTGGGATTCCTGCTTGATAAAAGAATTGCCAATACATATCCGTTCCCGTACCTTCTGTCGGTGCAGTTAATTGATAGACAAGTTCATCCATCTTTAAGTTTGGCCATGTATGAAATAACCACTTCACAGTAAAGAACACAAGTGCAGAAAGTGTTGTAATGATTGTGACAATAATCGAACTAGTCAAACCATAATTCTTTTTCTTTGCACGTTTTAAATTCTTCTTTTCTTGAGAGAAATGTTTCTTCTCTTCTTTCATTTTCTTAGATTGTTCTTTAAGCTGTTCTTTTAATTGTTTGATTTTATATTTTTCGGAATCTAATTGTGTATTCGCATCATTCTTAGATCTCAATGCTTGATCAACTTGTTTGTTTTTTTCTTCAATTTCTAAAGTATGTGCTAGTTTTTGTGAACGAAAAAAGCTTTTAACTTTTGAAGTTTTTTCTGTTTCTTCTAAAACAGGTTCAACAACTTCTTTTTTTACTTCATAGTTCTTTTCTGCATGTTTTGCATATCTAGAATGAGAATATTTATGTTTATCTCTTTTCAAACGTTTATACATGAAAACCATTTTAACATAGAATTAACATTTGCATGTGAAGATTCCAGCATCTTTACTAATCAAAAATCCATTCTTTGTTTTCTGTTCTACGTACTCTCTAAATTCTCTATAATGATCCAATAAAATATGATTTTGATTTCCATGACAGGAAATAATATACGCAATTAATGGTTCCGCATCTTTCAAATAGATAGAGTCAATATATTTCTTTTCTTCTACCTCTCTAAAATATTTTGATAAGATCTTTCTTCCATTTTCTAAACCAAACACTTCATATAAACAATCAGAAGATAACACAATATCTTCATTAAATTCTTGGACAAGATCTGTGATTTCTTTCATATGATTTCCACTATACGTACTACAAACAAATGTACCTGTTTCTTTTAATACTCTTTTACATTCTTTCAATACTACATCCAAATCATTAAAATAAAACAACAAATGATTGGCAATCACTAAATCAAAACTATGTTCTTTATATGGAATTTTGTGACAATCAAATCTTTTATAAGTGAATCTAGAATCTTTTCCAATGGATTCCTTTGCATCTCTTAACATTCCTTCTGAAATATCAGATAACGTAATATGAATATTCTCAGGTAATTCATCTAAATTTTCTTTCCATAGTGCACCATTTCCACAACCTATCTCTAAGATACGCATATCTTCTTTTAAAGTTATTTGTTGAAGAAGCCAAGGAAACCAACCTTGTTGGTTCGTAGAATATTCTTTATGTAATCGAATGCGTGCAGATACATTGGTTGCATCTTGATATTGTGTTTTTAAAGATTGATCTGCACTTGTCATATGAATTAAATTTAACATTTGATTCCAATTCACATCTTCATGTTTTTCAATCACTTCAGTAGTATCACATAATGCTTGATAAACATCATTCAATTCCGAAATTCTTTCTTGAACGAGTTTCTTTTGAATCTGTAAAGAACCTAATAAAAAATCTTCATCAGTACTTGTTAATGTCATTTCACGAATATCATCCAATGAAAAACCAAGATACTTAAAAAGAAGGATCTGTTGTAATTTCGCCAAATCCCCATCTGTATATAAACGTATGCCATTTTCTTTTCGATATGATGGTTTCAATAAATTCTTTCGATCATACCAACGAATCGTGCGCAACGTTACATGTGCTTTTTTCGCAAACTCTCCAGATGTATAGTATTTCATCAGTTACTTCCAGTTCCTACTTTCAACATATAATCATAATTCTTATCAAAATTATCATTGTAGAAAGGATCATGTTCTATCCATTCCGCATAGTTTTTCTGTGCATAATCTACTTCATTCACATATCTTTCTACCGCTTTTTTATCTTTATCAATTCCTCTAGATTTCGACTCATAATGATAGAGTTCTACATCAGGTAAAAAGAGATTAGAATACCCATGTGAAATCAATCTTAATCCAAGATCAACATCATTAAATTGCACAGACAATTCTTCATTCATTCCACCAACTTCTAAATACTTCTTTTTAGATACCATCAAACAAGCAGCTGTACAACAAGCCACTTCGTTTGGAACATCTAAAGTATGCATATATCCTTTTTCATCATGTGGTTTTCGATAGTAACGGTGCGCAAATCCACCACCTTTTCCACTAATAACACCACCATGTTGAATTGTTCCATCGCTATAGTATAGCTTTACACCAACACTACCTACATTCTCCAGTTGTGCATAGCCTGACATCTTTTCTAACCAATCCGTAGTAATGACTTCTGTATCATTATTCATTAAAACAACATATTCACCAGAACTATATTCCACTGCTTTGTTATTGATAATAGAAAAGTTAAATGGAATCTTTAATGCATGTACATGAATATTATCATGTTCTTCTTGCATCTTTTCAAAGTATGTAAAAGTTTCTTCTTTTTCACTGTTATTATCAATAATCACAATTTCAAAGTTTCTATAAGTACTTTTCTTAAAGATTGAATCAATACATTTCTTTAAATCATTCACACCATCTTTTGTAGGAATCATGATAGAAACCAATGGTTGATCTTTTATAGGATAAGAAAGATATGCATAATCTTCATGCATCAATAGCTTGCAATCAATATGATGTGCATCAATATACTTCTTTAATGGATAAACATCAAAACATTCATCCTCTTTTTCTCCATATAGAATCTTTGAGATATGCTTCCATGTAACTTTTTGATCAGATAATTCTAATAAATATTCATAAATATTAATATCTGTTTGATCAAATTGTTTTAATAATTCTGTCTTTACAATCATCAAATTTCCAATGTAATTGAATCCTCTTAACAAATGATAAGAGAAATCAGGTTTACACTTAGGATTACTTCTATTTCCATCTTTATAAATATCATTGTCAAAATAAATGATATCTGCATCATCCAATTGATTTAAATAAGAAAAGAATGGTTCATACAAATGAATTCCTTCATTTACAATACAAGTATACTTTGTATGAATTCTACTTGTATCTAATACATTCATTGAAACACTTGCCAAACCATTTGTATTTAAACCCGTAACATTCTTCCCAACAAATGTAATATCGGTAAACAATGTATCACTACTATCATATTCTTGGAGTGTTAACCATTTGTTGTATTCTTCTTCATGACTAGGATCATAATATCTTTGTCCATATTTCGAAATATTTTCACTTTCATGTTTGAATTTATGAATATATGTTTTAAGAATTTCTTTAGGTATTACACCATGATATTGTACGATCCAAAGATAGAACGCTTTTTTAATTAAGCCGAATTTAGAACTGTTATTTTTCATAATCATTATTTTACACGTTTGTTCCCTTGAAAAAAAGTCTTGGACAGAATTGTCACAAGACTTCATAGCTTTTATTATTCACTCTCAGATGGTTGTTCTGCTGGAGTAGCTTCTGTTTCTGCTGGTGTTTCAGGAACAACTGGCGTTTCTGATTCACTTGGAGTAACTTCTCCATCTCCACTTGGATCTGTATTACCACCAGAAGTATCTGTTGATTCAGAACCATCAGGTAGAGTGCTTGGTGTATCTGTTGGCGTAGCAGTTGGTGTTTCTGTAGGTTCTGCAGAAGCACTTTCCTCAGGTGTTGGTGTTGGATCAGGTCTGCCATCATCTGTAATACGTGTCTCATTGTATTCTTCTTGAGATACTGGATCTGGTGTAAATGTGTTTGCGGCAGACCAGCTTACTGAAGTAGGTGTGCTTGGCGTATCTGTTGTAGATAAGTTACGTCTAATTGCTGAAGCACAATCTTCAATAGATCCATTGAATAGACGATAAATCCACAAATCCATTTGCAAACTATTATTCCACAAATCTGCAGCGTATCCATATACTCTAGAAGATTCAAAGTTGAATAATCCAGAAACACTATCGGAATTGTAATATCTCTTTGCCTTTTGTAAAGCATAGTTGATAAATCCTGTCATTTGTTCAACAGAGAAGTTTGTTTTGATATTGTTTCCTGCAGCGTCTAATACATCTAAGAACATTTGTGGGCTCTTAGAAGCCATTAACTTTTCAATAATACATTCAATAACTTGTTGTTGATGTCTTTGTCTCGCAAAGTCGCCATCTGCGAATGCCATACGTTCTCTTACGAAAGCCAATGCTTGTGCGCCATTGACGTACATATCATTACCAGCTGGAACTAACGCAACTTCCAATTCATCTTTTTCAATATTCCATGATTGACCAATGAATTCTGTTTCGTTTGTAATATTAATACCACCGATTGCATCTACAACTTGAATAACAGAAGCAAAGTTAAATTCAATCGTATAGTCAATATCAATACCCATTAAGTTTTCGACTGTCTGTACCATACAAGATTCACTTGCGGCATGTGCTGCGTTGATCTTATCACTTGATCCATAACAAGAAATAGGTACATAAGAGTCTCTTGCGATAGATGTCATTGTAACTTTCATGGAAATTGGGTTCACAGACATTAAGATGATAGAATCTGCCAATCCTTCATTTTCACCAGTTACAAGTACTGTAAATGGTTCCTTTGTGATATCTTTATCTGCACCTGTTTCACTGGCTGTTGTAACCGTATCAGAGAAATCTAAGATAGATTGCGTATCTGGTAAATATGCAGATAGATTTTCATCTTCTTCGAATTGAGATGCATAAGATACTGGCATAACAGCACAATCCACACCACCAGAAATCAATTGTGTTAATAATTCTGTATAACCATTGACTTCAACATATTCAACATTGATACCTTCATTGGCTAACTTTGTTTTGGCAATTTCAGAAGTTGTAGAACCAGAAGAAACACCAACACGTCTTCCTTCAAGATCTTTCACATCTGTAATTGGATCACCACTTGTTCCACTATAGATAACAAGAGAAGCAGATACTTCTTCTTCTTTTGTGTCCCCAGTAATCTTATTAACGTTTTTATTGACTCTTCCAAAAGCATAGATACCATATCCACCTACACCTACAAATAAGCATAATACAATACAAGAAATGACAAACATCACAACTTTCTTTGTGCGTATCATTAAAATAACAAGGATATCTAATAGAACTAATAGCACAAGTGCTACTAAGTTAACAATCAAGAATATATTCTTTCCTACAGCAGAAAATCTAGTTGTATTAAATAAAACCAAAGTCACTAATACATTCGCAACGATTGTAAAAATCGTTACAACAATATTTAATGCAGTTGGATCTTTCTTAAACTGACCCTTCTTTGGTTCTTTCTTTCCTTTTTTCTTCTTTGGTGGATCAACAGGTGGAATATCACTTCCTCCACCATGATTACTAACAACTTTTGTTGGAGCTTCATCTACAACTGGTTCATTGATATTTTCATCACCAAATGCATCTGGAACATCTGGAAACAATGGTTCCAATACATCATTTGATTCTTTTGGACTATTGAAATCAAAATCTAAGTTTAATGATTGTTCGTTTTCTACACTTCCTAATTCTTCTGGAACATCTGGAAAAGATGGTTCATTCTCATCAATTGTTGGAAGTTTTGCGGTTTCATCGAAATCAATACCTTCAAATGGATTGTTATTCATTAGTCAATACCTCCAATTTCCCATCTACCATTGTTATTTACGACATGGAATGTCGCACTACTTTGAATTTCTGTAGTATTCATAGAAGTACCACTTTCATAGCTCCATGAAGCATTTACATCAATACAGCTTAATGCTGGTGATTGTTCATTCCCATCCCCATCTGTATAAGTGACTGTATAATCATCTACTTTATTCACACTATTGATTGTTACATCTTTTACTTGAATCAAGCTATCTCTACCATTTTGAGATAAATAAAGATCCATATCTTTGTAGAAGTTATATAACGTATAAGTTTCAAAATCAGATTGTTTTTCTGTAAAGATGTATTGCATACCACCAATATCGTAGTTACCATCTTTATTTGTCCATGTGTAATATTGACAAACAAAGTTTTTCACAACTGTTTCAGCGATTGCTTCATCACCTGTATATTCATTTCCATTATCATCTTTCAAAGTTTTACCATCTAATGCATTATTCAATTCTTTGAAATATGTTTTATTAATATCTGTTGGATTGTTACCAATAGAATAGTAATCATTTGAATACTCGTTATCTACTGCTTCTGTTTCAACTGTATCTCCATTACCAGAGCTAGAATTCATTACTTTAAAAATGTTAAAACAAAAAGCAAAAAGAATGACAACTGCTGTTACTAATAAAATCAACGTTAAAATCCCATTGATTTTCACTTTTTTCTTTGCGTTCTTTTTCTTAGAAACTGTCATAAAACCGTCCTTTCCTAAAAATGCACGTAATATTCTAACACTTTTAACAAACTCTTAAAAGAATGTGTGTAACTTCACATATTTCACAAACACATTTGAGACAAACACATATTTCCTGTATGATACTGTATATGAATCAAGTACAAACACAAAAAATTAATAGTATTCAAGCACTCCGTGGAATTGCTTGTTTGTTTGTTATTCTGACACACATTGAGTTTATTGGTATTGGTGCATTTGGTGTGGAGTTATTCTTTTGTATCAGTGGATTTATTATGATGTATTCCACCAAAAAGAAAGAACAACCTCATTTTCTTGTCAAACGTTTGATTCGTATTATTCCACTGTATTACTTCATCACCATCATCACACTACTCGCAATCTTATTTGTGCCATCCATGTTCCAAGAAGTTCATTTTGAATGGTCATACTTTTTTAAAAGTTTATGTTTTATTCCTTTTGATATTACAGGACAATATACAATCCAACCATTAATGAGAATCGGTTGGACTGTAAATTATGAAATCTTATTTTATCTTGTTTTTTTCTGTGCAATGAAAATCAATCACAAACATAGAGGAATCATTGCATCACTATTGATCATTCTATTCACGTACATTCATAAAATAATTTCATTCAATAACATTCCATTGTATTTTTACACAAATCCAATCATCTTAGAATTTGTGATTGGAATATTAATTTATTACATTTATCAATTCCTACAAAAAAAGAAAGATTACTTTCTTTCTCATTCTTATTTATCAATCATATTGATTCTTTTGATTGTATCTACATTCCTTTATTTATGCACACTCGGTGTACACGCTGAAATCTATGAAATACAACGAGTCATTCATTGGTGTATTCCTTGTGCAATCATCTTTCTCTCCTCATTGCTTTTAGAATTTTATTACCAACCACCAAAATTTCTGATTCAACTAGGAAATATTAGTTTCTCTGTTTATTTGATGCATTATTACATCATTCAATTCATCGGAAGAAAAGTATTTGATTTTTCTTCACTTTCAATCAGTTCTATCATTGGAGCACTCATTGGAATCGTACTCTCTATTTCGACTGGTTATACAACTTGGTATTTCATCGAAAAGAAATTCACACAATCACTCACAAAACAGCTTTTGAAATAATCATTCTTCTTCTAATCTTTGTACGAGTTTTAATAGTGCTTTGGCGCTATTAAAGTTTTCAGGTACGATTTCTGAAGCAGGAATTGAAATATCATAATGATCATTTAATGTTGAAATAATTTGTAAGATATCAAAAGAATCCAAAATATGATCATCAATCAATTTTTCTTCTTTTTCAAAATCTACATCTTCTTTGATATCTTCTAATAACTCTAATAATTCTTCCATATTCATTCTCCTATTGTATTCAGTAAGCTAGATTCTACAAACGATCTAGCGACTACATAATCATACACTTTGTTTCTTAAAATGATACAAGGCAATGTACGACTTAAGAATAAATAGATGCCTTCTGTTACAGAATACGCACCAATATTCTCAAAGACAATCAAATCTCCTTCATTTAATCCTTTTTCATATTTCCGAATCAAAATATCATTTGTTGAACAAAGGGATCCACAAACACACCAATCTTTCACTTCTGTTTCTTTCTCTGTAATATGTTGTGTGATTGGAACATACATTCCCATCATACTTCCATAGTAATTGATATGATTAATTCCACCATCTATCAAACAATAATGCACGCCTTGATTTTCTTTTAAATCCACAACTTTTGAAATGTATGATCCACAATACGTCGCAAAGAATCTACCCATTTCTATCGTTACATCATATGAAAAAGAACATAATTCTTCATGCAGTTGTTTTAATGGTTTTAATGTATCTGAAAAATCATCATTTTCAAATAACGAAACAGATAAACCAGGACCATATTCTAATTGTTGGAGTGTTATATGATGTTCATTTTTGATTTCATCATATAATTCTTTCAACATTTCTAATTCTTTGATTTGTTTATCAATCTTCTTTCTTTGAGTCCCTACAAAGTAATGGATTCCAACAATGTCTGTATTTGGATAATCCTTAGAATCTAAGATTTCTAACAAATCTTCTTTTGACATACCAAATTGAGAACCTGCATTCAACCGTAATAAAACAGAAACTACCTTATTTTGTTTGACTGCTTCTGTACTAATCAAACGCATGTGTTTTTTCGATTCCACAGTTATTACACCAACATTGTAAGTAATTGCCGCATGAATATCTGCTTCTTCTTTATTCACACCAGAATAAATAATCATCTCACCAGGAACATTTAATTCCTTACAAATCGATAACTCTCCAGGTGAACATACTTCTAACTTATCAACTAATTCAACCATTGTAGGAATCAAGAATGGATTGGCTTTAATGGAATAACAGAGTTGATATTGATTTTTCGTTATGCATCGAATTTGTTGTACTCTTTCTTTTAACGTTTCTAAATCAAACACATAACTTGGTGTTCCATAAGTATCCGCTATATATTTTAGTTCTTGTTTACCCAACATGTTTTTTAGCTCCTAATTCTTTGAGTGCGTTACGATCAATCTTTCCGTTTTTTGTCATTGGAAGTTCTTCTAATTGAATTGCCTTATTTGGTTGCATATAAGGTGGCAATATCTCATGTAATGAAAGTAATAATGCTTTACTTTCAATGGATCCTGTATAAAACAATAGGATTCTTTTCTTCATAGAATCATAAATACAAACAGCTCTACTTACACATGCATTCTT
Organism: Eubacterium sp. AM49-13BH; assembly: GCA_963650865.1. Lineage (GTDB taxonomy): Bacteria > Bacillota_I > Bacilli_A > Erysipelotrichales > Erysipelotrichaceae > Bulleidia. Next base: position 36,844 of record CAVJMM010000011.1, read on the forward strand.
TTCCACTTGGCTTTCAATTTCACCTAATTCAATGCGATGACCTAAATGTTTGATTTGAAAGTCTTTGCGACTTGTATAAATAAGATTGCCTTGAGAATCATATTTTCCTAGATCCCCTGTTCGATAAATTCTTTCAAAAGTCTTTGAGTTCAAAGGATTTTGAACAAACACAAGATTTGTTCTTTCAGGATCATTGTAGTATCCAAGTGAAACACAAGTTCCAGACACACATATTTCTCCTTCTTTATTTTCTTCTTCAATCAAACAATCATTTCCATCTAGCAAGAATACTTTTTCATTCTCAAATGGTTTCCCAATAGGAATACATTCCTCTAAATCATATAAACGATCTTCTAACACATAATACGTACAATTACATGTAATTTCTGTAGGACCATATAAATTAATAAATGTTGTATGTGGTAAAGCTTCTTTCCATTTATTCAATTGTTTGATTGGCATCACTTCACCAGAAAACATCACTTGTCTTACTTTTTTAGGAACCTTATAACCAAATCCATTCATGATGGAAACAAAGCACATCGCACTCACTGCCCAAGTTAATACCGTACATTCTTTCTCACAAAGATAATCCATTAACTTTGTTGGTTGAGAGAAATAGTCTCTAGGAATGATGGCAACCGTAGCACCTGTATAGATTCCACTATAAATATCTTTGACACTTACATCAAAATCATAAGGTGCTTGATTTCCTAGAATATCATCTTCTTTGATTCCAACCGTTTTCACAAACGTTTCAATGAAATCAATTACATTCTGATGAGAAACCGTTACACCTTTTGGAATACCCGTAGAACCAGACGTGAAATTCACATACAATGGATCCATATCTAATGATTGCTGACGAATTTCCGTTAAGTCTTCTTTCCAAGTACCTTCCAAAATAGGTTCAATCGTTACAACTTCACATTCAAAATGCTCTTCTGCCTCTTTCAAATGTTCTACATCTGTCAATATCACTTTTGGTTGTAGAACCGTTTCAATTTGTTTTAAACGATGTTCTGGTTGTCTTGAATCTAAAAAAGAATAGAAACCACCTGCATAAATCACACCAAATAACCCAATCGTAGAAACGACACTTTTTTCCATGTAGATTCCAACAGGCTCATTTCTTTGTATCTGTTGTAATAAATAGCTTCCAACTAATTGACTTTTTTCAACAAGATCCTGAAAAGTGATCTCATTTTCAGGATCACAAAAAGCTATTTTCTTTGGATATTTCTTTTCTGTTTGTTCTAACCAATCTAATACATTCTTTGTCATAAACTAAAATCCTGCATACATCATCGCAACTTCATCAAAGCCAGGTCCATACGCACCAAACAAAATTATAGCGAATATCAAACCATATACAAATGACCATCTTAATGGTGTTGGTATTTGATACAACAAACCATGAATGGATATCTTCTTTTCTTTGAGAATGGAAACAACAATAACAACCACAAATGACAAAACTATGATCACCCATTCTCTAGCAGTTAATCCTAATGTAGGGAATTCTGTTATCAATTCATCCATATTAAAATTCACAAAGATACTTTTTAACATTGTCCATCCACCCCTCACTGTAGTCGCTCTTGATAACATTTCTCCAATAATTACAATGATAAACAATTTAAGAAATCGAAATGTTCGAATAACAATTCCATTTACCAATAAATGATGTGCTTCACACCAATGTTCAAATGGTTTCTCTAGTAACATTTCAAACACCATAAACACAAAATAATACAAACCATATAGGATATATGTCATGTTTGCCCCATGCCATAAGCCATTACACATCCATACACAAAACAGGGCTATCGTAGGTCCAATATATTTCGCAATGGTATTCCCACAATGTTTCTTACACCACTTTGTCAATTTCTGAATTGGTTTACTTAAAGAAACAGGATAAAAGACATAATCTCTTAAGAAAGCACCTAAAGTAATATGCCATCTTCTCCAAAAATCGCTTGCATTCTTTGCGAAGAATGGTTGTCTAAAATTCTCTGTAATTTCTATACCAAATATTTTTCCAATTCCTAATGCGATATCAATTGTTCCTTTAAAATCCATATACAATTGAATCGTACATAAAACTGCCGCAAGTAAACATAGCGCACCACTATTTTGATAGTTTGAAAATAACGTATTCACAACACCATTTAATCGATCCGCAATTACAAGTTTTTGAAACAATCCCCAAATCATCCTTTCTCCACCAAACACAAAATAATCTGGCGTAATCGAATTTCCTGATTTTATTTGTTTAATCATGTCGTTAAAACGTGTAATTGGTCCTTCCATAATTGTTAAAAAGAAACTGTTATATAGTGATAACTCAAAGAAAGAATGCGCACCTTCACACTTTTTATTCGCAACATCTTCTAAGTAACTGATATTTTGTAATGTGTAATAACTAATGCCCAATGGAACACCGATATTGATTGTTGTCCAAGATGTTCCTAGAAACAAACCACCTAAGAAATTTGTGTATTTTAAGGCAATTAAAACACATAGATTCAATACAACACTCAAGGCAAGTATTCTCTTTTTCTTCTTTTTGAATTGTTTACGATCAACACCTTCTGGTGCTTTTTTCATCGAAGCTAATTTCTTTCCAATGAGATAGGTAAGTAAAGTTGTTATGAGATTATACGTAATTAAGAATTTTGAATAACAGAAAAAGAATACATAATTTCCTAACAACAATACAATCCATCTATATTTCTTGGGAAATAATGAATAAACAATCATTAAAAATGGAACAAATCCAAGATAAAACAATGGTGAGCTATAAGACATTTTCATACATGATATTCAGAAGCATCCGCATACAATTGATTCCATGCTTGATACTTCTCATCCTTTCTATGATCTGTTAAATCATAATTTGATTTCATATAAGCACCTAAATTTGTACATACTTTCTTTGATCCATTCAGATTCAAATGATCACCACCATCTCTAAAATCTGTACTGAAATCAAAACCTATCTCTTCACGTAATGAAGTGTCATTGTAATCCAAGTACTTCACATCATGTTCATCGCACCACTTTTGAATCGTATCATGTCTTTTCTGATTCCAATTTAACGGGTTAACCGTATTCACAATCAAAAGTTGACTATTATTTTTCTGACATAACTCCTCAATTTGATTCAACGCAAGACTACAATCCAATCGCATATGAGAAGACTTTTTCTCATTCATATAATCCAATGAACCTGAATACCCAACAACTGCTTCTTGTTCATTGAAACCTTTATGAGATGTATAATCATGCGCTGATTTTAATTGGTGAATATTATGATAATGAAAAATCGGGAATATATTCATCAAAAACAATTTCAATACATTACATGTTGTATAAAACATATTCGCATCTACAACAACTAATTTTGTTTTTTTCTTCTGAAAAAAATGTTTTAAGATGATTGCGGAATCATGTGGAAGTTGTCCAGAAGTACAAGCATTGTAAGATGTGAAACCTTGTTCACCATACAATTGAATTGGAGAATACGTAGCCCATCCTTGACTATCTCCTAAAAACAAAGCGTCATAGGATTTATCAGTTTCATTATTGATAGCTTCTACTTTCGCTTTAACATCTTGAAATTGATAACCACAATCCAAATATTGATAAAAAGGAATACTAAAAACCGTTAACAATACACAAAAGACGATGCCTCCTAAAACTAATCCACGCCATGTATATCTTTGTTTCATAGTACTCCTTAATTCACTTTTTCAGTAATCACTTGAATGATTTCTTCATTATCTTGTTTACCTTGTTCCACCAAAGTAGACAACTTACTAATCTTATCATTAACTTCATCCATACTAATATCTTCTGGTTCCGCAACGAAAATCAAATTATTGGCTGTCTTTGTTGAGTTCTTTGGATCAACAAGTAATTCTTCATATAACTTTTCACCAGGTCTTAAACCTGTGAATTCAATTCGAATATCTTCATCAGGAATCAAACCAGATAATTGGATCAAATTCCGAGCTAGATCAACAATCTTCACTGGTTTTCCCATATCTAAGATAAAGATTTCTCCAGTCTTTGCGTATGCACCAGCTTGTAAAACAAGTTGAGCAGCTTCTGGAATTGTCATGAAGTAACGAATGATGTTTGGATCTGTGACGGTTACAGGTCCCCCCTTTTCAATCTGCTTTTCAAACAAAGGAATCACAGAACCATTTGAACCTAACACATTTCCAAATCGAACTGCACATAGCTTCGTCACACCATTGTTCTTATAACCTTCCACAATGAGTTCACACATTCTTTTTGTTGCACCCATAACATTTGTTGTACGTACTGCTTTATCTGTAGAAATCATCACAAACTTTTCTACATAGTTTGTAATACAACATTCTACAACGTTCTTTGTGCCTAAAACATTGTTTTTGATTGCTTCTAAAGGACTACTTTCAACCAAAGGAACATGTTTATGTGCTGCGGCATGGAACACAACATCAGGATGATATTGTTTCATGATTTCATCTACTCGATTACGATCTCTAACAGAGCCAATCAAACATACAACATCTGTAATTGTTTGATCATGTCCTTGTCTTCTTTCCATGTTGATTTCTTGTTGGAGATCATACATGTTATTTTCATAGATATCTAATAGCACTAATCTCTTTGGTGTAAACTGCATGATTTGACGAACAAGTTCAGAACCAATCGAACCACCTGCACCGGTCACCATAACAGTCTTACCTGTTAAATAGCCACCAATTTCTTCATTGTTTAGATAAAGTTCACCTCTACCCAATAAGTCATTGATATTGACATTACGAACAGATGCTTTTTCACCAACATTATTTTGTAATTCAAAAGATACGATTTTTGTACGCAAATTCATTTGTCTGCATCGTTCAATCATTTCTTTTAAATCTTGTTTTGTGATATTTTTAATTGCGATATAAGCTGTATCAATGTTGTATTGTTTCACAATACGAGGCATATCATCATCTGTGCCTAGTACTACAACACCACTTAATCTCTTCTTTACTTTTTGTTTGTTTTTATCAATAAAACCAATGATACGTGTATCATATAAATCACTATACGTGATTTCACGCATTGCCGTAACGCCAGCGGAACCAGCACCTAAAATAACAGCTCTATGACTTCTATGGCGTTGTGCAGAGTCTCTACGAACGACACGATACACAAGTCTTAATCCAAGCATCAATAACAATTGGATCATTCCTGCAATTACTGGTACAGAACGAACATACCAAGGAATCATAATCAGAAGCATCGCAAGCCACCATACAAAGTTGCCTACAAACACAGCCGCAGATACTCTCAAAGCTTCATCGATTGAAATAAACATCCATAATGATTTATTTAATTGAAACAAAAGAATCGATACAAGATTTGCGATGATAGGCCATATCATATATCCCCATAAAGCTTGATATTCAAATAATATCGAATCTCTACCAAAATCCGTTCTTATAAAATAAGCAAACCAATATGAGAAAACAACAATCGTAATATCAACAATTGCCATGATTACTTCTCTATGTCTACTAATCCATCTATAAAACTTCTGCATATAAATAACACACGTAAGCTTTCCTTACGTGTGTTATTATACATCAATCAAACATTGTTACAAAATTTCTCAAGTGAACTTTGCGTGAATCTTAAGAATCACTTTAACGCAAACCAACCAGTTCCTTCATCTTTCCATCCTAATCCAACTAACCAATTGTGTTCATCTAAACTGATTGTATAGTTATGATTATTCGCAAATGCATTTGGATTGTATTCTCTTTTTACTGGTATACTATCAGAACCATTTGGATCAGCAGAATACCATCCAATCCCTTCATCTTTCCATCCAGCACGAACTAAATTTTTCTTTTCATCCACGCTCAATGTGTAATGATGTTCTCCACCAATTGGATTGTATAATCGATAAACAGGATAGTTACTAACCTTAGGTGCATTCCATCCAATTCCTTCATAATGCCATCCTAATCTTGTTAAATTGTTTTTCTCATCCTTATTCGATGTATAAAAATGTTCACCACTATTTGGATTATATAAACGATACATCGATACTCTTTCTACATATAACTTAGAAATGCTTCTTTCTTCTACTTTTCCACAACGATTACATGTTCTTCTTTCTTTACCTTCTTTTGAAGAAGTCGCTGCTTGAACCGTAGTCCAATTGGACCAAGAATGTCCTAATGCTGAAAGAGTTTTTTCTGAATCATGTGCCCCACATTTTGTGCACTCTTGATACTCTTTCCCTGTACTTGTACAGGTTGGACTAATTCTTTTCGTTGTCCACTCATGACCTTTTTTCGAAATCTTATTGGTATATGTTGAACCACATCTAGAACATTTGTATTTCTTATAACCCTCTTGTGTGCATGTTGCATCATGGTTTTCTATAACATTCCAGCTATGTCCTAATGCTGAAAGAGTTTTCTGTGAACTATGTGCTCCACACCTTGTACATTCTTGGTATTCCTTTCCAGCACTTGTACAAGTTGGTTCAACCTTTTTGTTTTTCCAAGTATGTCCTAATGCCGCAATATCTTCAGTTGTATACGTATGAGCACAACTCGTGCAACGATATGTATGAGAACCTTTATTTGTGCAAGTCGCCTCTTTCGTACCGATTATTTTATAAGTATGAGCTTTTTTCGCTATTGTATCTGTATAACTATCTTTGCATCTAGTACATTGATATTTTTTGTATCCAGTACTTATACATGTTGCGTCTTTATGATCAACAACTTGATAGGCATGCCCTAAAGCAGCTATCACTTTTTGAGAAGTTTGTTTCTTACACCTTGTGCATTCTTGATATTCTTTTCCTGTACTTGTACAAGTAGGTTCCTCTCGTTTTGTGGCCCAAGTATGCCCTAATGCATTACCCACTTTATATTCTTCACTGTACCCACAGACACTACATGTTTTTTTGTATTTTGCAGGAGATTCACAAGTAGCTGCACTCACTAACGTTTCGGAGTTGTAAGTATGTTCATATGGCAAGTCTTCTGTTTTCGTTTCAGAGCAATCTGTACATTTATAAGTTATTACACCATATTCTTTGCACGTAGATTCTGTCCTTGAGACTTCTTTCCATGTATGAACATGAGTTGAAGTATCATTTGTAAAAGCTTTAATTCGAAAATTATTAAATGATAGATTATACATATCACTTCCAGCATTCTTACAATAACTATTATAATCAGCTTGATTGACAGTTCTTTTCCATATGTAAATTGGGTTAGAACTACTTATATTATCTGCAATATTTGTTGCATCTTCACAATCAATTGCCGATTTATCAGTTGTAACAACAACATAATAATCTGTTCCTTTAGGTAAGTTCACTTCATTTTCTGTACCTAGTGGAATCGTATATACTCCAGCATATTCTGTTTTTCCACTTACACTTGCGATTTTTGTTCCTTTTTCTGGATATCGTTTATCAATCACTGATGTATATACATCAATTGTGTAATTCACATTAGCTTCGTGTGTAAATGAAACAGATACTGCTTTTAAAGTTTCATCTTTTTGTGTTGTGAACTTATTATATGCACTCAAAGTGTCTTTCTTATAAGATTCCAAGCCGCCATCCAATTGATAGTTATTATCATACGGTCTTGTATTTGTACAATCCAAAACGTAGGCTGTATCATTCAAAGATGCAGTTTCATATGACATCCAAAAATAACTTTCTGTAAATCCCCAACTATTACGAACTAACCAAGCACCATTTTTAGTTGGAGTCTCTGCAGTTTTAAAATTATCTACTGAATAATTATCGTCCCATCCAACAACCATAACTGCATGACCACCACCAACTAATGTTTGTTTACCATTATCAAAGTAAGCCGACGGATAAACGGTGCTCGTCATACCATCATAATAATGACTATAATTTATACCAACAGCACCATGCTGCATGATCATCACTTTAACATCATCTGGATTTTGTTTTATATTTAATAAATAAGCATTTTGCAAATATGCACTTACATTATTATACGCATATGAGGAATCTAAATCATTACTAATCGTTTCAGATGCTTTTGAATAAGGAAGTATATTTTCATCTATTGCTCCAATCCATTGAGATAACCGACGAATTGCCATTTCATAACTTCCACCATAATTCAAATAACTAGTAGTTGTATTTTCATTATAATATTTTGAAGTATCTCCAGTAGTACCTCCTAAAGGATCAATTACATTATTAAAAGTAAAATAAGCTAGTTGCAATTCACTTAAATCTATATCCTTGGTTGATTGCCCACTATGAATCAAATCAAATTCCATTAATCCCAAAGTTGAAAAAGCCCAACATGTACCATATGGCTCTTGATCTCTTACTTCAGGATAAGTCACCTTTAAATAATCTATATTTGTTTGATAAGAAGAAGGTACTAAAGTATCAATTGTAGAAATTCCATTGTTAGAATGATTTATAACTGGAGTATTAGAATCTAAATCACTTGGAATATATCCAAAAGAATGTTCTTCTAATATTTCTGAAGCATCTTCATTTGCTGTCTGTGCTTCCTCATTTTCTTCCGGTTCTGTATCTTCTCCTAATACAACGTTATTATCACTATCTGTATCATCAATCACTGAAATATCATTTTCATTATTTTCTTGTTGAATTTGTTCATCGTTTCCTTCAGAATTTATATCTTCACTATCAGGTAGTTCTTCTTCGTTACTTCCTTGTTTTTCTTCTTCGTTTCCCTCTGTTATTTCTTCAGATTCTTCTTCCGTAGTTTCTTCTACTTCCGAAGTTTTTTCAACGATAGGTTGCTCCTGCTCACCTTCCGCATAACAAACTCCAACCGCATTAAAACTTAGTAATAAACTTAAAAGCAATGTAATGCATTTAAGACCCTTTTTATGTATTGTTTTAAACATAACATTCCCCTATCTATGAAATAACCATTTAATGATCTTAGATAGAATTTTACATATCGAAAGTTATCATACGGTTATTAGATGAAACCAAATGATATTTTTTCTTTCAAAAAGAGTAGGAAATTTTCCTACTCCTCTATTTCAATGCTTAAAATCTTGTAATTCCTGAACTTTGTAAGATTTGTATAACTAAAAAAGAAAAGAAGCATTAATAGCTAT